>NZ_JBFBIK010000035.1:0-28227 GCF_040685555.1 Sphaerisporangium sp. NPDC088356 | reverse complement strand
GGGGTTCCAGGGGGTCGCCCCCCTGGGAAAACACAAAAACCCCGGTGGAAGAAGCTTCCGCTTCGACCAGCCGGGGGCCCTTCGGGGGTTCCAGGGGGTCGCCCCCCTGGGAAAACACAAAAACCCCGGTGGAAGAAGCTCTCGCTTCGACCAGCCGGGGACCTTGTGGGCGAGGAGGGATTTGAACCCTCACGTCCTTTCGGACACACGGACCTGAACCGTGCGCGTCTGCCGTTCCGCCACTCGCCCTCTTTGAGTGCGTGGAAAGGCTAGCACGGATCCGTGCATGCCACCGAACCCGGATACGATCCTCCTAGACGATGGAGGAAGGGAGGTACCCGGTGGGAGTCCTTCAGCGCTTCGAGCGAAGGCTCGAAGGCTTGGTTGAGGGGGCCTTTGCGCGGGCGTTCAAATCTGACCTTCAGCCGGTCGAGGTCGCCAGCGCGGTGCAGCGGGAGATGGACGAACGAGCCGCGATCGTGGCACAAGGTCGCACTCTTGTGCCCAACGACTTCGTGGTGGAGCTGTCCACGACCGACAGCGAGCGTCTGGAGGTGTACGCCGACAGCATCAGTCATGAGCTCGCCAACCTCGCCAGGGAGTACGCCAAGGAACAGGGGTACTCGTTCGTGGGACCCGTCCGGGTTCGCTTCGAGACCGCCGACGATCTGGCGGTCGGCCTGTTCCGTATCCGCTCGGGAGTCATCCGAGGGGCCACGGTCGAGCAGGACGAGATCCGGCAGCCTGTCAGCGATCTCCCCGCGAGCAAGCCGAGCGCGTTCGGCGGCCGCCCACGCCTGCTGGTGTCCACTCAGGACGACCCGCAGGGCCAGCGGTCCTATGAGCTGACGACCCCCGTGACGCTTCTTGGACGGGGCACCGACTGCGATCTGCGGTTGGTGGACCCAGGCGTCTCCAGGCACCATGCCGAGCTCAGGGTCGAGGGTCCGCTTGTGGCCCTCGTCGATCTCGGTTCAACGAACGGCACTTTCGTCAACGGCCAGCCGGTTCGCCGGATCGAGCTCCAGGACGGCACCCGAGTCACGTTGGGTCGCACAACCCTGGTGTTCCGGCGCGATTAAGGGTAGACAAACGGTCCATGTCCGAGCTCACTCTGCTGCTGATCCGGCTCGCGTTCCTCGCGGTGCTGTGGTTCTTTGTCATTGCCGCGGTGGGTGTGATCCGGACAGACTTGTTCGGATCACGTACGGCGGCTCCGGCAGCTGTGCGCAAACCACCCAAACCCGCACGTCAGCCTGCCAAGCCGAAGAAGGGGGAGCCGCGACAACTGGTCGTTACCGGTGGTCCCCTACAAGGGACCATCATCAACCTCACGGAGACGCCAATCACTATCGGTCGGGCGAATGACGCCACGCTGGTACTCAGCGACGATTACGCTTCCAGCCGGCACGCCCGGCTGTTCCCCCAGGACGGTCAGTGGATCGTGGAAGACCTCGGCTCGACCAACGGCACGTATCTCGACCGCTCCAAAGTGACCCGTCCCATGCCGGTGCACCTCGGCGTTCCGATCCGCATCGGCAAAACCGTCATCGAATTGCGCAAATGACAATCGCACTCCGCTACGCCGCCCGCTCGGACGTCGGCCTCCTCCGCGAAGGAAACGAGGACTCGGCGTACGCGAGCCCGCGCCTGCTCGCCGTCGCAGACGGCATGGGCGGGCACGCTCACGGTGAGGTGGCCAGTTCGGTCGCCATCACCGCCATGTCGTCCCTCGACCGGGACGCATCCGGGGGTGACCTGCTCAGCGCCATCGAGGCCGCGGTGCGCGACGCCAATCGCAAGCTGCACGAGATGGTCGGCCGTGATCCCAGCCTCAAGGGCATGGGCACCACACTCACGGCGATGCTGTGGTCAGGCACCCGCGTCGCCCTTGTCCACGTCGGCGACTCCCGCGCCTACCTTCTCCGCAACGGCGAGCTGTACCAGATCACTCATGACCACACCCTGGTGCAGTCGCTCGTGGACGACGGAAGGATCACGCAGGAGGAAGCCGCCAGCCATCCACAGCGTTCGATCCTGCTCCGGGCCCTCGACGGGAGCGGCGAGGTCGATCCCGACCTCTCGCTTCGCGAGGCCCAGATCAACGACCGCTACCTCCTCTGCTCAGACGGTCTGTCGAGCGTGGTCAGCGCCGAGACCCTCCACCACACCCTGACCACGGTCGAGGAGCCGGACTCCGTGGTCCGCCAGCTCATCGACCTCGCCAACCGGGGTGGCGGCCCCGACAACATCACCTGCATCGTCGCCGACGTGGTCGAGATCGAGGAAGGCCAGGTGGTCGCGGGGGACGCCGCGGTGGTGGGCGCCGCCGGGTCGAACCGCCTCCGATCCCAGCCTCCTGACACGCCGGCCGGGCGCGCGTCCACGATCACCGCTCCCCAGCCGGTGATCGTGGACGACGACCTCGACGACCAGCCTGCGGGCGGCCCGGCGGCGAACGCCGCGGCCGCCCCGCGGCGTGTCAAACGCCGCCGCCTTTGGCCGATCGCGACGGTCGTGCTCGTCCTGCTGGTACTGGTCTTCGGGGGCGGCGGCTACTTCGGCTACAAATGGACCCAAGATCAGTACTACGTCGGGGCCAAAGGTGACGAGCTAGTGTTGTTTCGCGGGGTCGACAGCACCATCGGACCGATCCAACTGAACTCCGTGGCCGAAAGCACCGGCTTGTCGGTGTCCTCGATCCCCGAACCGGAGCGCGAGCAGGTGCGACGGGGGATCCCAGTAGCAGACCTCCAGGCGGGAAAGACCAAGATCAACGATTTGAAGGCCAAATCCGGCGGCAACCAGAAGACCACCGAGCCGACGGCTTCCCCTAGCGCCACGAGGTCCTCCTAAGTGAGTGCTGTCGACGTCGCGGCCGTCCCCATGACCGCCAAACGGCGGGGGGCGCAGCTTGTCATGCTCGCCTTCGCCGTCGCGATCGTCATGGTCGCCTACGCAAACGTCGGGCTGGGCACGAACGGCCAGGTCCCCGCGGGCATGCTGACCTACGGCCTCGGCCTGGGCGGCCTGATGCTCGCCGCCTACTTCGTAATGGCCAAGTTCGCCCCCTGGGCCGACCCTCTGGTGCTTCCGCTGGTGACGCTGGTCAACGGCCTCGGCCTGGTGATGATCTATCGCATCGAACAGGCCACGCCGAAACTCGCCTCCGCCAGCAACCAGCTCTTCTGGACCGCGCTCGGCGTCGTCATGTTCTCCGTCACGCTCATCGTGCTGCGTGACCACCGCGCCCTCCAGCGGATGACCTACACCGCGGGCTTCGTGGGCCTCGGGCTGCTGATCCTCCCTCTGTTGCCCCTCCTGGGCAAGGAGATCAACGGCGCCCGCATCTGGGTCGGCGTCGGCGGCTTCTCCATCCAGCCGGGCGAGTTCGCCAAGCTGGCCCTGGTCGTCTTCTTCGCCGGTTACCTGGTCGCCAAGCGCGACGTGCTGGCCCTCGCCGGGCGCCGCCTGCTCATGATCGACCTGCCCCGCGCCCGCGACCTCGGCCCCGTGCTCATCACGTGGGTGGTCAGCGTCGGCGTGCTGGTCATGGAGAAGGACCTCGGCACCTCGCTCCTGCTGTTCGGCGCGTTCATCGCGATGCTCTACGTCGCCACGCAGCGCACCTCCTGGGTGCTCATCGGCGTGCTGCTCTTCATCGGCGGCGCGTTCGTCGCCGGCCAGCTCTTCAGCCACGTCGGCGCCCGGTTCGACGTCTGGCTGAACCCGAGCAGCCAGGCTCTCTATGATCGTACTTTCGGCAGCAGTTACCAGCTGATGCAGGGCCTGTTCGGCATGGGCTCGGGCGGCATCCTCGGCACCGGCCTCGGCCAGGGCCACCCCAACCTGATCCCGCTGTCGTTCTCCGACTTCATCTTCGCCGCCACCGGCGAGGAGCTCGGGCTCACCGGCCTGATGGCGCTGCTCATGGTGTACGCACTGATCGTCGAGCGCGGCCTGCGCACCGCGATCGCGGCCCGTGACCCGTTCAGCAAGCTCCTCGCGGGGGGCCTGTCGTTCATCCTGGCGTGGCAGGTCTTCATCATCGTCGGTGGCGTGACCAACCTGATTCCGCTTACGGGCCTGGTCACGCCGTTCATGTCGCAGGGCGGCTCCGCCCTCCTGGCTAACTGGATCCTTATCGCCTTGCTGGTACGCATGTCAGACGCCGCCCGCCGCCCGCCGCCGCAAGCCATCCAGGACGAGGGACTGACGCAGGTGTTCCAGCGATGAACGGCACGCTCAAGCGCGCCTCCGTGGCCTGCCTGCTCATGTTCGGCCTGCTGATGATCAATATCAACTACCTGCAGGCGGTCAAGGCCGACGACCTGCGCACCGACAGCCGCAACACGCGCAGCTTCTTCGCCCGCTACCAGAACGAGCGCGGCATGATCACCGCGGGCGGCGAGACGCTCGCCAAGTCCGTGGACACCGGCGCGGCGAACACGTTCAGGTTCCAGCGGAAGTACACCGACGGCCCGGTCTACGCCCCGGTCATCGGCTTCTTCGCTCCCGAGAGCGCGCAGGGCATCGAGGGCGCCGAGAACAAGTACCTCGACGGCACCCACCCCGACCTGTTCGTCCGCCGTACGGTCGACCTGATCACGAGCAAGCCGACGCGGGGCGCGGCCGTCGACCTCACCCTGGTGCCGAAGGCCCAGAAGATCGCCTACGAGGACATGCAGAAGAGCGGCAAGCGCGGGGCCGTGGTGGCGCTCGACCCGAGGACCGGGGCGATCCTCACCATGGTCTCGCTGCCGACCTTCGACCCGAACACGATGGCGGCCCCCGACAAGAGCAAGGCCGCGAAGGTCTACAACAAGCTCGACAAGGACGACAACAAGCCCCTGCTGAACCGCGCCATCTCGACGACCTACGCCCCGGGCTCGACGTTCAAGGTGGTCACCTCGGCGGCCTACCTCAGCGAGGACAGCTCGCGCGATGCCAACACCGAGGTGGACGCGCCGAACGTCCTGCCGCTGCCGGGCACCAACATCGGCCTGCCCAACTACCACGGCGAGTCGTGCGGCGGCCGGGCGACGCTCCTCGACGCTCTGACGATCTCGTGCAACACGGCGTTCGGCACGATGGGGCTCGAAATGGGCTACGACAAGCTCAAGGAGCAGGCGGCCAAGTTCGGGATGGGCCAGCCCATGTCGATCCCGCTGGACGTGGTCGCGAGCGACATCGGCCCCGACGAGGGCAAGGCCGCGCTGGCGCAGACCTCGATCGGCCAGCGCAGCAACCAGATCACGCCGCTGCAGATGGCCATGGTGGCCGCCGGCGTCGCCAACCAGGGCAAAGTCATGAAGCCCTACCTGGTGAACAAGATTGTCAGCCCGGACAACGAGGATATCGACAGCACACGGCCCCAGGAGCTCGACGAGGCCGTGACTCCGCAGGTCGCGGACGAGCTCCGCAAGATGATGATCAGCGTGGTGCAGAACGGCACCGGCACGGCGGCCCAGCTCCCGGGCATCACCGTGGCCGGCAAGACGGGTACCGCCGAGACCGCCAAGGGCGCGGCGTCGCATGCCTGGTTCATCGCCTTCGCGCCCGCCGAGGACCCCAAGGTCGCCGTCGCGGTGTTCGTCGAGTCCGGCAGCGCCGGCAACGACGCGACCGGAGGCGCGGTCGCCGCGCCCATCGCGCACGACGTCATGCAGGCGGTGCTCGGGCAGTGACCTTCGCCAACCGGGTGCTGAGCGACCGCTACCGGCTGACCGCCCGCATCGCGACCGGTGGCATGGGCGAGGTCTGGCGCGCGTCCGACCAGCTTCTGGGCCGCGAGGTCGCCGTGAAGCTGCTGCGCCAGCACGTGGCCGCGCACCCGGAGTTCCGCGAGCGGTTCCGCAACGAGGCGAGGATCACTGCCGGGCTGGCTGACTCCGGCATCGCCCAGGTCTTCGACTACGGCGAGCAGGACGACATCGCCTACCTGGTGATGGAGCTGGTCCCGGGGGAGGCGCTGTCGGGGATCCTGGCCCGCAACGGCACGCTGAGCCCCGAGGTCACCCTCGACGTGATCGGCCAGACCGCACGGGCGCTGCACACCGCCCACCGGTCGGGGATCATCCACCGCGACATCAAGCCGGGGAACATCCTCGTCACCGAGACCGGGGTCATCAAGGTCACCGACTTCGGCATCGCACGGGCCCTCGAAGGCTCCCGCATGACCATGACGGGCACCGTGCTCGGCACCGCGCAGTACGTCAGCCCCGAGCAGGCCTCAGGCAGCGTGCTGACCCCGTCGACCGACATCTACTCCCTCGGCGTCGTGGCGTACGAGTGCCTCGCGGGACGACCGCCTTTCTCGGCGCCCAACCAGGTGGCCATCGCCCTTCTCCACCTGAACGAGCAGGTGCCCCCACTTCCCGACAGCGTGCCGAAGCCCGTCCGCGACCTGGTCATGGCCATGCTGGCGAAGAGCCCCGACCACCGGCCCGCCACCACGCGGGAGCTGGCCGACCGGGCGATGGTGCTGCGTGACTCGCTCTCCACCCCGAGCGCGTCCCATCTGAGCATGCTCACCGACCCGTCCGGTTTCGCCATACGCGAAGCGCTGGAGCAGTCCGGAGCGCTCGATCAGCCGGGCGACCCGTTCGCCGGCCTGTACGAGACCACCGAAGCGGCCGTGCCGCCGCACGCCTCCACGCGCGTCGGGCATCCGCCGGTCGGCCCCCGCAGCCTCCGTCCGGCCGCGGCGCCGAGGCGCAGGCGCAGGCGTGCGGCCATCGGGTTCTTCGCCGCGGCGGGCTGCGCGGCCGCGGTCGGATTCGGCGCCCTGGCGGCGGGCGGGCTCCCTGAGCTGGGGCTCGACAGCGGCCCGTCGCAGCCCGTCAACCCGGCGACCGGCGATCCCACGCGATCCTCGACGCCGGCGAGGAGCACCACGACATCGCTTCGACCGAAACCGGTGAAGTCTGTCAAGCCCACGGTGTCACGGTCGGCTACGGTAAGCACATCGGCCACGCCGACTCAGCAGCGGACGCCGACGCCCACTCCGTCTCCTAGTCCAACCCCTACTCCGACGCCCACACCGACCCCCACGCCGAGTGAGACGCCAAGCCCCAGCTCATCCGCAAGCACCACAATCCCCCCGAACGGGGAGACGTAATGCGGCGCGGGGTCGATGATGGACACCGGCAGCCGCACCGCGGGCCGGTACCCAAGATGAACGGCAAGGGACAGTGCAGGAAATGACTCAGCCTCGGCTACTCGGTGGTCGCTATGAGCTCGACGGGGTCGTCGGGCGCGGCGGCATGGCCGAGGTGTATCGCGCCCGGGACATCCGGCTGGACCGTGTTGTCGCGATCAAGACACTGCGTGCTGATCTGGCCAGAGACCACATCTTCCAGGCCCGTTTCCGCCGTGAGGCCCAGTCCGCGGCGTCCTTGAACCACCCCTCGATCGTCGCGGTGTACGACACCGGCGAGGACATGACCGATGGCACCCCCGTGCCGTACATCGTCATGGAGTTCGTCGATGGGCGCACGCTCCGCGACCTGCTGCGCGCGGACCGGCGCCTGCTTCCCGAGCGGGCGACCGAGCTGGTCGACGGCATCCTGAGGGCCCTGGACTACAGCCACCGCGGCGGCATCGTCCACCGCGACATCAAGCCCGCCAACGTGATGATCACGCTTGCCGGCGACGTCAAGGTCATGGACTTCGGCATCGCGCGCGCGATGGCCGACTCGGCCGCCACGATGACCCAGACCGCTCAGGTCATCGGCACCGCCCAGTACCTCTCGCCCGAGCAGGCCAGAGGCGAGCGCGTCGACGCCCGCAGCGACATCTACTCCACGGGCTGCGTGCTGTACGAGCTGCTGACCGGGCAGCCGCCGTTCACCGGCGACTCCCCGGTGGCGATCGCCTACCAGCACGTGCGCGAGGACCCGATCCCGCCGTCGCAGATCGACCCCGACATCCCGCAGTGGGCCGACGCCATCGTGCTCAAGGCCATGGCCAAGGATCCCGCGCACCGCTACCAGAGCGCCGCCGAGATGCGGGCCGACATCCAGCGGGCGATGTCCGGCATGCCGGTCGACGCCCAGACGATGGCCCTGAGCCAGAACAACTACGCGGGCCAGCAGACCCGCACGCTCAACGCGCCGGGCGGCCCCGCCACCCAGCGCACCAACGCGGTCCCCGCGTACGAGTACGCCCCGACCCAGGCCGGCGGAGGCCGCTACGAGCGCCGCCGCGCCAACTCGGGGAACACCGCGCTCAAGACGGCCGCGTGGATCCTGGTCCCGCTGCTCGTCATCGCCGCCTTCGTCGGCATCGGGTACGCCTTCCTGAGCTCACCCGGCGGCAACGACGTGGCCGGCCAGGTCTTGATCCCCTCGTTCAAGGGGCAGACCGCCGAGGCCGCGAAGGCCAAGCTGGAGAGCCAGGGCCTGAAGGTCAACGTCGCCGAGGAGTTCAACTCCGACGTCGACAAGGGCACCGTCATCGAGACCGACCCCGCGGCCGGCCAGCAGGTGGCGAAGGGCTCCAACGTCGAACTCAAGGTTTCCAAGGGCGTCAAGCAGGCGGTCGTGCCCGACGTGGTCGGGAGCAGCATCGACGACGCCACCAGCACCCTGGAGTCGAACGGTCTCAAGGCGCAGGTGGTCAGCGTCGTCTCCGGCAAGGAGCAGGAGAAGGTCTTCCAGTCCAAGCCCGCCGCCGGTGAGAAGGTCGACGAGGGCAGCATCGTCAAGATCTACGTGCCCAAGACGCAGACCGATGTCCCGGATGTCACGGGTCAGACGGTCGGCGACGCCAAGAGGACGCTGACCGGGGCCGGCTTCAAGGTGAAGACCCAGCAGCAGGAGAGCCAGGACGTCCCCAAGGGCAGCGTCATCAGCCAGAGCCCGCGGGGCGGCGCCAAGCTGACGCCCGGCATGACGATCACTCTGGTCGTCTCCTCCGGCCCGCCCCAGGAGACCTTCCCGACGGACGAGCCGACCACGCCGACCGACCAGCCGAGCGACCAGCCCTCGGACGAGCCGACCACCGACGACCCGTTCAGTGACCCGCCGCCGGACAACTTCGGCAACTGACGCCTGACATGAGAAGAGGATCTCCGCCGCTCGGGGGCGACGGCGGAGACCCTCATCCGATAGTCGTCACAGAGCCCCTCGGCGTTACACGATCTGAGCCAGCCAGTTCGCGAGAAGTCGGTGCCCGTGGTCGGAGAGCACCGACTCGGGGTGGAACTGCACGCCCTCGACGCGCGCCGCCCGGTGCCTGAGGCCCATGATGATCCCCGATTCGGTGACGGCGCTGACCTCCAGGACGTCGGGCATCGTGTCCGGGACGACGGCCAGCGAGTGGTACCGCGTCATGGTGACCGGCGAGGGAAGCCCCTCGAACACGCCCCTGCCGTCGTGGGCGATCTCGCTGGTACGGCCGTGCATCAGCTCGGGCGCGCGGGCGACGACGCCTCCGTACGCGACGGCGATGGCCTGGTGCCCGAGGCAGACGCCGAGCAGGGGAAGGCTTGACTCGGCGCAGAAGGTCACCAGGGGGACGCTGACCCCGGCCGCCTCTGGCGTGCCGGGACCGGGGCTGATGACCACCCCGTCGAATCCCTCGGCGTCCTCGACGCGCACGTGGTCGCGCGGCCGGACGTCGCACTCGGCGCCCAGCTGCCGGAGGTACTGCACGATCGTGTGGACGAAACTGTCATGGTTGTCCACGACGAGCAGGCGGGTCATCGGCCTACGGTCACCCTGTCGAGGGGTACGTGCGGCTCTAGCTTGGGGAACACCACGTACCAGAGTACGACCCCGGCCAGGCCCGCCAGCAACAGCACGGTGACCACCTTGGCCCCGGTCCCGCCGGGGATGACCCGCCAGATCCATCCGTACATCGACTCCCCCTCACTTCCGCCCGCGCTCGGGGACGGGGCTGCTTCGGTGTGGCCGTCCGGCGGCTCGCGCGTACGGCGGGCTCTGTCAGGCCGATCGGCGGTCCTGCTTGCTCGAAAGGACGCCGAAGACGATGAGCCGCTGCCGGGCGGAGTACTCCGGATGGCAGGTCGTCAGAGTGATCATGGCTTTGGTCGGCCGGCTCTCCGGGTGGCCGGGCATCGGGGCGATGACGTCCACCGCCTCCGGGTAGACGACCTTCTTGCTCGACACCCGGTAGGTGTAGCGCGCTTCGGGGGCCTCGATGATGATGGCGTCGCCGCGACGCAGCTCGTCGATGCGGTTGAAGGGGGCGGCGTAGGTGGTGCGGTGCCCGGAAAGGACGAAGTTGCCGACCATGCCCGGCAGCGCCGTGCCGGGGTAGTGTCCCGGCCCCCTGCGCAGGTCCTCGGAGGTGACGCCTTCGAGGATGGCGTACTCGTAGTCGCGTCCGAGGCGGGGGATCCTGATGAGCGCGACGGCGTCGCCCACGTCGATCTTGGCGAGCTTCGCGTGCTTCGGGCCGTCCAGCAGCTGCTGTTTGAGGATGCGCTGGTACCACTCGGTGTACGAGCTGGTGCCCCAGAGCAGGTAGCCGCAGAACAGGAGCATGACGAGGCCGCCGGTGATGCTGAGCTCGCCACAGGTGCGCAGCAGCGCCCTCACGACGGCTCAGCCACCCCATGGCACGCCCGGGCCCCCTCCCGGCGGCCGGCGGGCATCCTGGGCTCGTCGAGCCTCTTCACCGAGTACATGCGTCCACAGCAGGCGACATAGTCATGAAATATCCGGATCAGGGGTGGGCGGCGTGCGGTCCACGCCCCGCCAGGTGAGGCTATTCGCGGCGAAAGCGCACCGCCCGGACGACACCCGGGCCCTTGACCGAGACTTTGCGCGACCGTATTCACGATTTCATGCCGTGAACGAGAGCTTGTTCGGCCTGGAATCGCCGTTCGAGCCCCGCGCCGACTAGGCTTACTCGGGTCTTCCTACACCAGCGACTACGCTGGCTGCCAGAGCCCGCGACACCGCGCGGGTCCCCACCAGGAGAGCTGCCGTGCCCAAGTCTCACACTCGCAAGAAGGCGGTCTACACCCCGCCGCAGAAGTCGCAGCAGGTCAAGGTGAGCCCCCGCTGGCTGGCACCGGTCATGGTCGCTTCGTGGATCATCGGCATCCTGTGGATCGCGGTCTACTACATCGCTCCGAACGCTCCGGGCATCGGCGCCCTGAGCAACTGGAACCTTCTGATCGGCTTCGTCTTCATCATCTTCGGCGTGGTCCTGTCCACACGCTGGCGATAACAGCTCACCCGACGCCACGCCCGGCAGGTGGCGGACATTTTTCCACAGGTTTTATCCACAACCTGGGGAAGCAGCTCCGCCACAGGGTGGCCTAGCCGCTCAGAGGCGTGAAGAACACCACGATCAGCACGTATACGGCCAGCACCGCGAGAGCCGTACCGAGCTGGAAGGCCTTGCGGTTCCTGCTGGGCGCGTAGGCGAACAGGGCCGTCACGAGCGCGCCCGTGACCAGGCCGCCCAGGTGGCCCTGCCAGCTGATCCCCGGGATCACGAAGGTCAGCACGACGTTGATGCCGATCAGCCAGAGCACGCCGCGCACGTCGAATCCCAGCCGGCGGGCGACCACGAACATCGCGCCGAACAGGCCGTAGATCGCGCCCGAGGCCCCCACGGAAGCCGAACCGGTCAGGTAGACGGCCACCGAGCCGCCGAGCGCCGCCAGCAGGTACACGGCCCCGAACCTCAGCGAGCCGAGCATCCTTTCGAGCTGTGGCCCGATGACGTACAGGGCCCACATGTTGAACAGGATGTGCCAGTAGGACGGCGGCGGCGCGTGCAGGAACGCACCGGTCAGCATGCGCCACCACTCACCGGCGGCGACCCAGGGCGCCGACATCTCGAACCGGTCGACCAGTGACGCGTCGACCACCTCGCCGAGGTAGAACAGCACGTTGATCGCCATCAGCGTCCAGGTCACCACGGGCGTGGTCACGGGCCTGCCGCCGAACGGGGCCTCTGCCTGGCGGATGTTCCTGCCGCTCTCGCGCACGCACTCGACGCACTGGTGGCCGACCGAGGCCACCCGCATGCAGTCGGGGCAGATCGATCGGTCGCAGCGCTGGCACCGCACGTAGGTCTCGCGATCGGGGTGCCTGTAGCACGTGGGGACCTCGCCCGCGTTCGGATCAGGCTGCGCCTGCCCGTGAGGTCGGTCCGCTTGGTTCGGGTGATCTGGCTGAGTGGTCATCGCCTGTTCGAGGCCCCTTCGCCTGTGCGCTTATCCACAGACTGCCACCCTATTCACGCCTCTGGGTGCCCGGCGCCATGGGCGCCCCGGCGAAATCATGACTCCGGGCGGCCCCGGGTCCCCGGGGCCGCCTTCGGAGAGCCTTCGCGCGCGGGACCGGCGTCACGCCGGGCCCGCGTGGGCTCAGGACTGGACGCGCTCGATGGTGACCTCCTGCAGGACGATCTCGGGGACCGGGCGCTCCTGCCTGGTCTGGGCCTTGGAGATCGCGTCGACGACGTCCGCCCCCTCGATCACCTCGCCGAAGATGGTGTGCTTGCCGTTGAGGTGCGGCGTCGGGACGACCGTGATGAAGAACTGCGAACCGTTCGTACCCCGGCCGAAGCGCTTGCCGGCGTTGGCCATTGCGAGCAGGTAGGGCCGGTTGAACTGCAGGTCAGGGTGGATCTCGTCGTCGAAGTCGTAACCCGGGCCGCCGATGCCCTGACCCAGCGGGTCGCCACCCTGGATCATGAAGTCCTGGATGACCCGGTGGAAGATCGTGCCGTCGTACAGCTTGGCGTTGGTCTTCTCCCCGGTCTCAGGGTGGGTCCATTCCCTGCCGCCCTCGGCGAGCTCGACGAAGTTGCGCACGGTCTTGGGCGCGTGGTCAGGGAAAAGGCGGAGCTTGATGTCTCCGAGAGTGGTTCGCAGTTTTGCGATGAGATTCTCAGCCATGAGAGGACTGCCCCCTTCGATATGTCCCGTTTTCTGGGTCGGATTTGTGATGTTTTGATGGCTATGGCCTGTTGACCTACCCCGCATCCTCCCATGCCACGTCAGGATTGAGCCGCTTTCGAGCGGGAAGGTGAGCGTGCAGGGCCCCGAGGACAGGGGAGGTTATCGTGTCCCTGACACTGAGAAGACGCCGTGTGAAGCTGGTCATACCCAGCACGCGGATGGGTCAAATGAAGACCCAGGTCATTCGGACGGCAGACCAAGTCCGCCCGATGGCAAGCACCGCCCGTGAGGTCGCCGCACACCGTATCGAGGACGCTCGCGTCTGGGCCGCACCCAAGCTCGACCGTGCGGCACACTCGGTCGAGGAGCAGATCGCGCCGAAGGTGAGCGCGTTCCTCGTCCAGGCGGCGGAGAAGATCGATCCCGCACCGTCGGTCAGGCGAAAAGGTCGCTGGTCGACCGTCGCGCTGCTGGCCGGGTTCGCCGCGTGTGCGGTGGGCATCGTGCTCTATCGGAACAACGCCCGCCAGTGGGCCGACTCGATGAAGGACACCGCGGCCGATGCCAGCAGGTGGTCCGGCGACAGGGTGGAGGACGCAAGCAGGGTCGACGAGGCCGGCAGAACGGACGAAACCTCGCGCAGGATGTACTGATCCGAAACGCGGCACGCGCCTCCCGGGTCCGTCCCGGGGGGCGCGTTCCGTTGTTGACGGTTGCCCAAGCGCTTGTTAGAACGTGTTCCACATCACCAACCGTGGAGCACCGATGACGCTGTCGCCGCTCGATGACTATCCGGTACACCAGGCCCCCGAGGTGATGCGCCACATCGCCACCTCGGACCGCAACTTCTACGACAGGTACTACTTCAACTGCCACGCCGGATCCGACGAGCTCATGCTGATCATCGGCGTGGGCCAGTACCCGAACCTGGGCGTGACCGACGCGTTCGCCTGCGTCCGCCACCGCGAGATCCACCGCGTCGTCCGCGCGTCCCGTGAGCTGGGATCCGACCGCATGGACACGCGCGTCGGCCCCTTCCGCGTCGAGGTCGTCGAAGGGCTCAAACGCCTCCGGGTGGTCCTCGACGACAACGAGCACGGCCTGTCGTTCGACCTGGCCTGGGAGGGCACGATCCGGGCGACGCTCGAACCCCGGCACTTCATCCGCTGGCAGGAGCGCGTCATCTTCGACTCGGTGCGGATGGCCCAGACGGGCCGGTGGACCGGTCACATCATGGTCGGCGACGAGCGCGTCGAGGTCGGCCCCGACCGCTGGCAGGGCACCAGGGACCGATCGTGGGGCATCCGCCCCGTCGGCGAGCCGGAGCCCCCCGGCATCCAGGCGCGCAACTCCGGCACCTTCTACTGGCTCTACGCCCCGATGAAGTTCGACGACCACGCCATCCTGTGCATCGTCCAGGAGGACGAGAAGGGCCGCCGGATCCTGGAGGAGGCCGTGCGCGTCTGGCCCTCGGGTGAGGAGGAGTACCTCGGGAGGCCGGACTACCGTCCCGTGTACGCTCCCGGCACCCGGGAGGTCACCTCGGCCACCATCACGTTCTCTCCGCCGGGCGGCAAGCCGTTCGACCTGCTCTGCACGCCCGTGCTGCCCGTACACCTGATGGTGGGCACCGGGTACGGCCTGGAGCGCGGATGGAAGCACGGCATGTACCAGGGGCCGGAGCCGGTCGTGCAGGGGGTGACCTACACCTTCCCGCAGGACGCGGAGAAGATGTGGGGAATGGTCGATGCCGTGGGACGGTTCGAGTACGAGGGCAACGTCGGGTACGGCCTGTACGAGTACTGGGCGCTCGGCCCGCACCCGTCCTTCCCCGCCTGACGGCCGGGGCGCCGGATCAGGACTTTTCGTGATTTATCAGCATCGGAACCAAGCGTAGGAAGCCGTCTGGTGGGCAGCGGGGAGACGTGTCAGAGACAGGCAGCTCCGAACGCGCGGAGATCTCCAGCGTGTTCCCCTCGTTTCCAGGCGGCGACGACGGTGTCGCCGACCCGCCCGGCGACACGGGTCGCGAGAACAGTACGCATGCGGCGAGAGCCGAGCTCTCCCCGAACGATGGGCCCGCTGGACGGCGGGTGGCCGAGCGCGAGGCGCCTGCCGCCGACGCGCCCGGCGACGACGGGCCGCCCGGGACGCGCAAGGTCGACCAGAAGGATTACGAGCAGCCGTTCGGCCGCCCGGGACGGCCGCTGCGGAGCAATCCGTTCCTGTTCGGCCTGACCGCCGCGCTCGGCGTACTGACCGCCTGGCTGCTGGTGCAGTCGATCGCCAGCGCCGGCTCCGCGCTCGTCCTGATCGTGGTCTCGCTGTTCCTGGCGATCGGCCTCAACCCCGCCGTCGAGGCGCTGCAACGCCGGAACCTCTCCCGCCGTCTGGCGATCACGATCGTGTTCGGGGCGGTCATCGCGTTCTTCGTGGGCTTCGGGCTGGCGATCGTGCCCCCGCTCACCGAGCAGACCACGGGGTTCATCCAGCACCTCCCTGAGTACGTGCAGCAGTTGCAGAACCACCCGCTCATCAAGTCAGTCGACGAGCGGTACCAGATCCTCGACAAACTTCAGCAGTACGTCAGCAGCGGCAACCTCGCGAGCCAGATGTTCGGCGGCCTGCTCGGCGTGGCGAGTATCGTGATCAGCGCGGTGTTCAGCGGCCTCACCATCTTGGTGCTGACTCTGTACTTCCTGGGCTCACTGAACTCGATCAAGGAAACGGCCTACCGGCTCGTGCCGCGTTCGCGGCGCACCCGCGTACAGCTCTTCGGCGACGAGATCATCAAGCAGATCGGCGGCTACGTCGCCGGCAACCTGATCATCTCCCTCATCGCGGGGGTCGTGACCTTCGTCTTCCTGGTCATCATGAAGGTGCCCTACGCCCTGGCGCTCGCCATCTTCGTGGCCATCACCGACCTCATCCCCATGGTCGGCGCGGTGGTCGGCGCCGTGGTGGTGTCCGGCGTGGGCTTCCTGACCTCCGTGCAGGTCGGCATCGCCTGCGTGATCTTCTTCGTGGTGTACCAGCAGATCGAGAACTACGTGATCTCGCCGCCGGTGTTCAGGTCCTCGGTCGCCGTGCCGCCCGTCGCCACGATAGTCGGCGCGCTCCTCGGCGGGGCGCTCCTCGGCATCGTGGGCGCCCTGCTCGGCATCCCGCTGGCGGCCGCCGTGCTGCTCCTGGTCAGAGAGGTGGTCTTCCCCCGCCAGGAACGGTTGTGACCTCTCATCCCTTCGGTTCTGCGACGTTCGGTCGCGGTCGGCTCGTCCCCGAGCAGATCGGCCGGCAGGCCAGGAACGGCCGGTGCCGGGGCTGGGGCTGGGCTCCTGATCTACGTCCAGACAGCGCGAAACCCCCGGACGGCGCATGGTTCAAGGGCATCCGGGGGCGCGGTGTACGGGCGGCCTACTTGCGGTTACGAGCCGAAGGCCCCTGCCACACATAGGGATTGCGGGACTTGCGGCCGGGCTCGCGCAACACGTCGTCCCGCGCGCCGGCCTGACCGCCGCGCCGCTTGCGCATCACCCACCATCCGATGCCGAGGACGACGAGCCCGAAAGGCGTACGGGCGAGCCAGCGGGTCGCCACGAGTTGCAGGATTCTCTTCATGCCCCCTCCTCGTTCAGGTTGTTCCGCGTCCTCTACCCTCGTGACCGGCGAACATGCTGACGTGGCGGTCCCGGCGCTCTCCGGTGGCGCCGGGCGGTCAGAGCTTCCAGCGCTGGTTGCTCCAGCGGTTGCAGTCCCACAGGTGCACGCGGGTGCCGTTACTGCCGACTCCCTTCAGGTCGGCGTCAAGGCACCGACCGCTGGCGAGGTTGTAGATCGTGCGGCTCTTCCGGTCGTACACCCACTGCTGGTTGGGGCGGCCGTCGCACTCCCACAACTGGACGCGGGTGCCGTTCCTGTGGAGGTTGCCGCGGTCGGCGTCGAGGCAGCGGCCGTTGGACAGGCTGCGGATCATGTGGGTGGCCGGATCGTAGGTCCACGACTGGTTGGCCCAGCCGTTGCAGTCCCACAGCTGGATGCGTGTGCCGTTGGTGCCGATGCGGCCGAGGTCGGCGTCGAGGCAGCGGTCGTCGGCCCGGCTGTGGATGGGACCTGTCCCGGCGACGGTGGCCGACGCGCCCGTCGTGCCCGTTGTGCCCGCGACGGTCGCGCAGCCGGCCGCGATCGTCAGCACCCGAACCGCCATGGTGAAGTTCCGTCGCATCGTGCCTGATCCCCTCTGCGCACGCCCGTCAACTACTATGCGTAGTCGAACCTACACGTGCGGCAGTGAAGTCCAGGGCCTCGACACGACGGGGGGAACCGACGGCGCCGACCACCCGGCGACACCGTGTCAGACGGTCCACTTCTGGTTGGCCCAGCCGTTGCACTCCCACAGTTGCACCTTCGTGCCGTTGGTGCCGATGCCGTTGAGGTCGGCGTCCAGGCACCGCCCGTTGTACATGCTGTAGACGGTGTGGCTGATCGCGTCATAGATCCACTTCTGGTTGCTCCAGCCGTTGCAGTCCCACAACTGCACCTTCGTACCGTTGCTACCGATCGTGTTGAGGTCCGCGTCCAGGCAGCGGTTGTTGTACTGGCTGTGGATCGTGTGCGTTTTAACGTCGTACGTCCACTTCTGGTTGGTCCACCCGTTGCAGCTCCAGAGCTGAACCTTGGTGCCGTTGGACTGGATCGTGTTCAGGTCGGCGTCCAGGCAGCGCCAGTTCGAGTGGCTGCGGATCGGGCCAGGGGGGCCGGCCGCGGCCGAAACGCCGGTCGAGCCGACGACCAGCGCGGCGCAGCCCGCCGCGACCGTGAGCACCTGAGTCGCCCTCGTGAAGTTCCGTCGCATCGTGCCTGGTCTCCTCTTCGCCTGACGTGCTCGTCCCGAGAGCACGCCTGTCAGCTACTCTCCGTAGCTGAACTTATACGTGAAGCGAGAAGGCGAGGTTGGTTGACACGACGGCGAGACGCTCAAGTCGTGGCTTCGGTGAGGTTCTGGAACTCGGCGGGGAGCTGGGAGGTGACGTGGGAGAAGACCTCGTCGCCGACTACCTCACGCAGGGTGGTCATCACCGCGCGGATCCCCTGCGTGGCCTCCCGGTCGTTGAGGCCCGTGCGCGAGCTCACCCGGTCGACGAAGTCCTTCACCCCGAAACGGTTTTGCTTATCCCGCGGTAGCACCGACTCCTTGAGGGACTCCGGGAGGAACAACGCCAGGTGGCGGGCTTCACCGCTGCTGAGCCGGTCGGCAAGGGTCGAGAGCGTCGCGCGGGTGAGGTCGGCGGCTTCCTCCCGCGACAGGCCCGTACGCTCCGCCACCTTCCGGGCGAACTCCCTCTGGTCCATACCGGTGCCCTTCCCGATGCCCCGACGGTGAACCACCAGGTCAGATGTCCTACACGACCTGACGGGCTGACGCGGCGGGGCGGGATGGCGGGGCCGTCACATATTGATCATGTGCCCCGCGAGCCCGTGGATGGCCTCCTTGACCGCCTCGCCGAGCGTCGGATGCGCGTGCACGTTGCGCGCGACCTCGTTGACCGTGAGGTCCCACTGCTGGGCGAGTGTCAGCTCGGGCAGCAGCTCGGTGACCTCCGGGCCGATGAGATGGGCACCGAGCAGCTCGCCGTACTTCGCGTCGCTGAGGATCTTGACGAAGCCGACGGGGTCCCCCAGGCCGTGCGCCTTGGCGTTCGCGGTGAAGGGGAACTTCGCCACCTTCACGTCGAAGCCCTGGTCACGCGCCTGGGCCTCGGTGTAGCCGAAGCTGGCGATCTGCGGCTGGCAGTAGGTCGCCCGCGGGATCATCACGTAGTCGAGCTCCATCGTCTCCTCGTCCGCGATCGTCTCCGAGGCGATGATCCCCATCGCCTCGGCCGCGTGGGCGAGCATGAGCTTGGCGGTGACGTCCCCGATGGCGAAGATGTGCGGCACGCTGGTGCGGCACCGCCCGTCGATGTCGATGGCACCCCGCTCGGTCAGGCGCACCCCGGTGTTCTCCAGGCCGTAGCCCTCGACGCGCGGCTGGAAGCCGATGGCCTGCAGCACCTTGTCGGCTTCGAGCGTCCGCTGCTCTCCACCCTTCGACACCGTCACGCGCACCTTGTCGCCCGACTCGTCGATCGACTCGACGCGGGTCGAGGTCAGGATCTCGATGCCGAGCTTCTTGTAGCGTCGCGCCAGCTCGGCGGAGACCTCCTCGTCCTCCAGCGGGACGACGCGGTCGAGGAACTCGACGATGGTCACCTGGACGCCGTAGTTGCGCAGCACGTACGCGAACTCGACGCCGATGGCGCCCGCGCCGGCGATGATGATGCTCTCGGGGAGCCGGTCGGTGAGGATCTGCTCCTCGTACGTCACGACGCGCTCGGTGACCGACGTGCCGGGCAGCAGCTTCGTCGTCGCGCCGGTCGCGATGATGCAGTGGTCGAACGTCACCGTCTCCTGACCGCCGTCGACGACGGCCACCTGGAGGGTGTTGGCGTCGGTGAAAGTGCCACGGCCGTTGTACTCGGTGATGCCGTTCTTCTTCATCAGGTAGTGGACACCCTTGACGCGGCCGTCGGCGACCTTGCGGCTGCGTTTGTAGGCCTCGGCGTAGTCGAAGGTGACCTTGCCCTCCACCTGGATGCCGAACGTCTTCGCCTCCTGGGTGAACAGGTAGGCGAGCTCGGCGTTGCGCAGCAGCGCCTTGGAAGGGATGCATCCCACGTTGAGGCAGACGCCGCCCCAGTAGCGTTCCTCGACGATCGCCGTGGTGAGCCCGAGCTGGGCGGCCCGAACGGCCGCGACATACCCACCGGGGCCGGCCCCGACAACCACGACGTCATAATGAGCAGTCATGCACCGGACCATATGGGGTGCGAGCGCGCGACGCAGCACCGGGTCCGGGGGATCCCGGCGGCGCGGGACGTGGCCGCGCACCGGTCTGTCGACCGCTGGGCACTCATTTCTCACCTGAAAGCCGCCTGCAACCGTACGCAACGGACACAAGTCTGGAAACAGGCTCAATGAGGATTAAAACCCAGGTTCGCGAAATCGATCTCGACTTGGGCTTTTCCCTTAAAAGTACTCATTCTCGGGCCTCTGACCTGCGGGAGCGCGGTCTGGGACGGCCGTTATAGCAAGATCAAGACGAGCATGTCGGGCGAAGTCGGGAAATATTGAACCGAAGACCACAACAAGAGATTAAGCACATAGCAAAAGTAGAAGTTATTCGTTTGTCAGGCGTCGCCGTAGGAAAAAAGACAACTAGCCAGACACACTGAGTCACCACAGCAATCACCGACAATCGCGGTGAAGCGGCCACTAGCAACCCGAAGTCGTCCAGGGGGGACACGCAATGCCCAAGGTCAAAAAGTTGGTGGGCACACTCACGATCGGCGCCACACTCACCGGGGGTTTGCTCAGCCTGGGTGCCCTGACCACGACGAGCGCTGCCACTGCGGCGAGCACTGTGACCATGTCACACGGGGGCGACTACAGGGAATACGACTACCCTCACCGTAACCGCAGCTGGAACCGGAACAACAGCCGCAGTTGGGCCCGCAACTGGAACCGGAACCCGGCCAGAAGCTGGGCCCGTCAACTTGCCCGTCACTGGAACCGCAGTCACAGCCGAAGCCACAGCTCCAACCGCCAGGCGCAATCCATCAACATCAGGCTGGTCTTCCCGAGCCAGCTTGGCGCACCGGTGTCGGCATCGGCCACATCGACGCCGTCGACGACCTTGGAACCGAGGACAACGTTGTCCCCGAAGAACTGACGACCGGAGTGCCGGTGTTTCCCGCGGGCTGCCATCCTTCTCACCGAGGACGCGGTCATGCCGGGAACACGGCCCCCGGCGCCCATCCTGCCGTTCGGGATGGGCATTCTTGCTGTTCTCGCCGGGTATGCGACCACGCACTCACGGCTCACGGTCCAGGATTTTGGCCAAAAGGTACATAATAGCTCTATATGCGGCCCAAAACTGGATTATGTCGATAATTCATTCTCCGTGTGTGCGCTGACAGCGTGAACAGGCTGCCATTCGACGTGATGGCCGGGGTCGGCGCGATAATTGCCGTTCTCCAGGCCTTGCGCAGGACGCGCAAGGGCTTCACTATGCGCTTGTACGAGTCTTTCGTACGGCCGCGCGGGTAAGCCATCCCCTCCGTACGGGTTGCGCGGTTCCTTCCATGGCGGCCCGGATAACCAGTCACTCGTACGGCCACGGATCCTTCGTACGGCGAATCGGTCCTTCGTACGGCCGCGCGGGAGACGCGCGAGTCGCCGCCGCACGAACGTTCGTATGGTGGCACCCGCAGGCGTTGTCCGAGGTCAGGCGGCTTCCGCACGCTGGAGGAGAACGGCGCGCTTCCCGCCGCCAACCTCGCTGCTTGCGTACGAATGCCCTTACATGCATTATCAACCCGACAAATTACTAAGTCTTGACAAGTTATTCTGTCGGTGCGATGGTGGAAACATGCTTGATGTAGCGGTGATCGAGGATCCGGCCGCGGCCGAGGTCTCGCTGGACCCGATAAGGGCCCGGCTGCTGGCTCAGCTGGCCGAGCCCGCATCGGCCACCACGCTGGCCGCCAAGGTCGGGCTGCCACGGCAGAAGGTCAACTACCACCTCAAGACCCTGGAGCGTCACGGCCTGGTGGAGCTGATCGAGGAGCGCCGCAAGGGCAACGTCACCGAGCGGGTGATGCGCGCCACCGCGGCGTCGTACGTGATCTCGCCCAGCGCGCTGGCCGAGGTGCAGCCCGACCCGTCCCGGTCGCCCGACCAGCTGTCGGCGCGCTGGCTGCTCGCGGTCGCGGCCCGGCTCGTCCGCGACGTCGGCACCCTCATCACCGGCGCCGCCAAGGCGCGTAAGAAGGTCGCGACGTTCGCGATCGACGGCGAGATCCGGTTCGCCTCCGCGGCCGACCGCGCCGCCTTCGCCGAGGAGCTGGCCGACGCGGTGACCGCCCTCGTCGGCAAATATCACGATGAGACGGCCGAAGGCGGGCGCGACCACCGCGTCATCGTCGCCGTCCACCCGAGCGTCAAGCCCGAGCCGGCCGAGCCCCCGAAAGAGACCTGAGGCACCAGAACTCGACAGGGCTCAGCCCGGTGAGGCCACCCTGCTGAAGGAGCTGCTGACGCAGCACTTCCCGATCTTGACGTGGGCACGAGTCAGCGAGCCAGCGCCACCGCGGGCGCGTCGAGAGTGTCCAGCGTGTCGAGAGCGAGGAGTGCGGCGGCGAGCTCGCGGCGCTGCTCGGGGCTGAGGCGGGCCGAGAGGGTGCCGCGCGGGATGAGGATGACGTCGCCACCAAGGCACGGGAGGACATCGAGCGGGAGGGACATGACCGTCATCATCCCAGGCCGAACCGACAATCTCGGGTCCTCTCAGGTCAGCCGCCGAATCGAACTCCAATGCGTTCGCCCGCCGGGCAGGGCTCAAAGAAAACCCGTGCGGCACCGTGCCGCGTTTCCTCCCCGGCCTGAAGGCCGGGGTCTCCACGCTGAAAGGATTCGATGAACGGCTCCCTCTGGGGTTTCGGGGTAGGTGCCGGCTGGGGCCGCCATGGTCGACGGCCCCAGGCTTGTCACCTCCTAGGCCTGAACCGCTCGTTCCAGCAGCGTTCGATGGCGGATCATCCAACCGGCCGACCGGGCCCGCCAGGCGAGCGCCCACAGGGGTGCCGCGTCGGTTGAGTCCGGGGTGATCCGGGCGTACGCCGCCTCGGCGGCACAGTCCCGGATCGCGAACTCGATCATCCGGCTGACCAGGCCGTCGCGATCGGCGGCGGTCAGCCCGTAACCGTCGAGGAACAGCCGCAACCGCCTGGCGCGGGTCGCCGCGTCGGGCAGGTCGTGGCGTTCTGCGACGTCGTCGTCGTACAGGTAGGCGTGCCACCAGGAGACGGCCACCACCTCGTCGAGACGGTCGACCGGCCCGGCCAGGGTCCAGTCGATGAACGCCACGGGCCGGCCGTCACGTACAACGGTGTGCCACGGCCCGGCGTCGCAGTGCCCGATCACCGAGTCGGGGCCGTCGTGGTGCATCCACCAGGGCTGCCACGTGGCGTCCGGCGATGGCCGGAAGCCGGCGGTGGCGGTGTGCAGGTCGCGGAGCAACGTACCGACCTGCCAGGCACTCTCCTCTGGCAAGGCGTGCGGGTGGATGATGGTGCCCTCGACGAAGGTCAGGACCTCGTTGCCATCGTCGTCGAAGCCCTCGCCGACCACCCGGGGGGAGCCGGTGAAGCCGACGTCCTCCAGATGGCGCAGCAGCGCGTGAATGGTGCCCGTCCAGGGTTGGGCCGGACGCCTTATCGTCCGGCCGGAGCGGGTGACATGACTTGGTCCACCTTCGGCCGCGGACAGCGGCTCGAAGGATGATGGGGAATCCACGAATTCTCCTCGTGTCAGCGTGGCAAGCGGTGCCGCGGCGCCACAGGACGGGCACCAGCGGCTCGCGGCGCGGTCGAATCCGCGGCCGACGAGACCACTACGAGGCGAGAAGTCGCGTATTTCGTCGGACTACTGCCGCCGGAAACAAGGGCAGGAGATCAGACCGCGGCGAACTCGCGCGTCGTAGCGGTGATGACTACCTCGCTGAGAACCATGCAGGTCACGTCAACCTCCTATGATCGGCCGGACCAGGCTATCGCCGCGCGACCGGCCTTCGCCATCCGTTATCGAATCCCCAGGACCGTCAGCGGCCTCACGGGTGAACCCCTCAATCAGCGGCACCTTCAGGCGTGAGCACTCGACATGGGTCCTACTCTGTCGTCCCCCCAGATCGAGGATGAATCGACATATGGGCGGAGTAACGCGATGAGCTCCGCGTCGCCGCGATCGTTGAGCTCGTCGGAGGCTATCTTTCACGTATCGCATTGCTCAGGCGGCGGATCGGCCGCTGTCCGCCGTCGCTCTGAACAAGCCGTTGAGCATGAGTACCATGCGGCATCATGACCGAAGCGCAGCCCGTGATCCGGCAGATCTCCTCCCAGATTGTCTACACCAACGCGTGGATGACGGTACGAGAGGACAAGATCGAGCATCCTGATGGCTCGCCCGGCCTGTACGGGTACGTGGTCAGGCGCGACTTCGTCCTGGTCATTCCGCAGGAGAACGACGGCTTTCACATCGTGGAGGAATACCGGTATCCCATCGGCCGCCGCTCATGGAGTTTCCCTCAAGGTACGGCCGAGGCCGACACACGCGAGGACGAGGCCCGGCGCGAACTGGCGGAGGAGACCGGACTCCGTGCCGCGCGGCTGCGCCTTCTGGGCCGTATGGACAATGCCCACGGAATGACCGATCAAAGGCTTGACGTGTACCTGGCCACAGGGCTCACCGCGGGGCAGACCAACCGCGAACACAGCGAACAGGACATGCGCCAGCGCTGGGTGCACCGCACGGAGTTCGAGCAGATGATTCTCAACGGTTCGATCGCCGACTCGTCTTCCATCGCCGCCTACACGCTCTGGCTGCTCCAGCAGAAGTGACCGCGTGTGCGGAGGTGGCCGGGCTTGGGGTTTGGTGGTCGGGGTGTACGGCAGGCGCTCCCCCCGGGCCGGGATGGTCTGGGCGGCCCGCCGTACCGCCGTGTCAGTAGTCGTTGGGGAGCGGCGTTTCGTCCGAGTCCACCAGCGTGCAGTCAGCCACCGGCCCGTTGGAGACACGGGCCCAGATTCCGCCGATAATCGTCTTTTGGGTGGTGTCGTCGACCACGGCGTTCCCCTCGATCGGGTCACCCTTGTAGGTTCCGATGCTGAACATCAGCACCCCCGTCTGGCCCTCCTTGATGACCGACGGGTCGATCGTGAAGGACGGCTCGTTCGTCTCCGCCTGCCCGGGGAACACAGACAGCGGCGCCGACTCCTTGGACACCCAGCTCTGACTACGCGGCTTCGGGCTGCATTGCTTGCCGTCGGGCACGTAGTCGACCTTGATGTTGTAGCCCATGTCCCGCAGGTCCTGCTCAAGCCCCTTGGCGTTCTTCGCGTCGTGGAAGGTGATGTTGACCGTCCCGTCGGGATTCCTGGCGACCGCGTAAGCGGGGGTCCCACCACCAAGGAACAACGGTACGGCCACAGCCGCGGCGGCCGCCAACCCCAGCGCGGGGGCGAGAATGGCCGGGCGGAACAGGGATCGCTGCGGGGTGCTCTGGATCTCGGTCATCACAAACTCCTTGAGTTGCTGATGCCGGCCCACCGGAAGATCACGTTCTTCGGGAATGTTCACAGGGTGCCCTCCTCCGCGGACCGGACCGCGTTTTCGCGGTCACCTCTTTCCTGTCGCCCCGCCTGTGCGGGTTCCCCCTTGACGGCCAATTTCTTTCGCGCTCTGGATAACCGTGACCGTACGGTCCCCACCGGAATGCCCAGCGCCTCAGCCGCTTCCGCGTAGTCCAGCCCAGACAGTACGCACAAGGCGAACACATCCTGCTCCTGCCTGCGCAGCGACCGATAGGCGTCCTGCAGGGCGGTCAGTTTGGCCGCGTCGTCGATGCGCCCGATCACCTCGTCGGCGAAGTCAGGCACCCAATCTCCGAGCGGGACCCGGGCCAGCACGTCGTCATATCGCCGCGCGGCCCTGCGCGTGTTGCGCGCCACGTTGGTCGCGATCGCCAGCAACCACGGCCTGAGCGACCCGCCCTCCGCGTCCAGGCGTCCGCGCAGCCGCCACGCCTCCAAGAACGTCAGCGACACCACATCCTCGGCCGCCGACCAGTTGCCCGTCAGCCGGAAGCCGTGGTTGTACACCGCACGCGCGTACTCGTCGAAAAGCTGCGAGAACGCCTCAGTATCGCCATCCCGTATCCGGGCACGCATCGTCATGTCCACATCAAGGAACTGTCCGCCGACACCACCCGAGTTCCCGGATGGCGCCGGTGGATTTCAGCCATGAACCGCATGAGCTGATCCAGTCCGTCATCGTCCGCGACCCGAATGCGCCGCGTGAACCAGGTAATGGCCTAGCCGACCCGAACAAATACGATGATCATCGGCCTGACGACCACGCCTTGAGCTCCCGCCGAGGGGGCTCGTCCATACGCCCGTCTCCACTCATGTATGTTCTCCTGCACCCCGTGCGTCAGTCTTGAACCCTGGTTCGGCGGCGGCGGAGAGTAGGGTGAGCGCGGCTTCGCGGGCGTCCTCACCCGCGCGTGCTGTGTCGTGATGTTCGGCCACGACGGTGGCACCTTCGACCAGCATGAGCATCTGCCGCCCCACGAGGTGCGGATCGGCGACTCCGGCGCGTCTGGCGATACCGGTCAGGAGTTCCAGGTGGCGGGCGGTGAGGGTGCGTACACCTTCGACATGGTGCTGAGCGGCCGCGTTCAGCATCGCGCAGCCACGGAAAACAGGGTCGTCGTACCACGCTGGAAAGCGGGCACAACCTCATGCGGGACGCCCCGCAGGACCTGTTGAAGATCCTTCTCGAGGCGGTTGAACCCCACTGATCGCGGTCTCCGCGAGCTTACGCCCCGTTTCCATGATCTGAGACGGGGCGTTTTTGCTGGTGGAGCCTAGGAGATTCCTGCTTGCAACTCGGCCTGATCACCTGGGGGAACATGCCTGACCTCACCTGACCTCAAGGGCAAGCCTTCGCTGGGTCCCCGTGACTCCCCCCTGTTCACCGCCCTTAATGGCACGCTAATGGCACGACGATCAACGGATGAGGTATCGCGGATGGCTTTCACCTACGACGATGTTGCCTGGCTGGCCGAAGACGACGGGCTGGGCGATCTGTGGTGCCTGACCTTCGTGCATGGAGTCAGCGAGGTGGAGGCGCTTCGCCGGCTGGGGGCCGACCAGGAGAGCATTCGGCCGCTCACCTACGACGAGTTGATAGACGAGGGCCTCTTTCCTGAGACGGTGCTCGCGGGACGGGTGGGCGACTGGACGGTTCTCATCGAGGAGAGCGGGTGGACGTGCACGGAAGCCGACAAGGCACAGGCGCTGTCGGCCGGGACCGTCACCGTGGCGGTGCTGCGGCATGATTATGCATCCGATGACTTCGTCTACGCGGTGGACGGGGAACTGGTCACGTACTTCAACCCCAAGATTCCTGAATGGCGGCACGGGAGTGATCCTGATCGGCTCAACGACCTGATGCGGGAGGCGGGACTTGATCCCGATGACGTAGCCGGAACCGGCGCGGAGGCGCCGTCGTCGGTGTCCGGAGCGCTTCTCCTCGCGGCCCGGTTGACCGGCGTGGTGCTGCTCCCGGAGATCGTGAAAGCGCCGCTCATGAGCGGCGTCATCGGTTGACCTGTCCCCGATAGCCCGTCCGAAGGCACGCCTGGGGGCGGGTGCCACATGAGATCTTGCCTCAGTTGCCCGAATCGGCGGACTGTGTGATGCTCGCGCAGCATAAGGGCTCGAACCCGGAACCTACGGATTAAAGCTCGGACGATCATGGTTCCAGGTAGTTCAATGCAGGTCAGCAGGTGTACGTGGTCCAGTCTGAACGGCTCTGGATCACCCTGAACTGCAACCCAAACTGCTACCCGTGGCCGGTGGGCCCGGGGTGCTCGCCTCCCTCGCGGCATAGTTCGCGGTACGCCTTTCCCGGCTCGGGGCAGATGACGTCCCTATTGGTCGCATGCGTTGATGTCGCGATGATTATCGACGGCGACGCAGAGCTGATAGAAGAATGCCAAGCGGCGTCGCAGCCATCATCAGCGCCAGGAACAACAATGCGTCGACCCGAATATTCATTTGTGGCTCATAGGTGGCCATGTACCATTCGTCAAGTGCAGCCAGGAGCCAAGCCACAGCCGGCAACAGCAGATAGTAGGAGCGCACTTGAGTGCGGCGTAGCCCGAGGAAGAATGCCACGAAGATTAATCCACCGAGAGTCAGGGGTAAGGGGCGATATAGCAGGGCAACCATTTGGTTTCTCCTGTCCTCTTGCTTCAAGCCAAAGCTGCGCCCACAGGCAAAGGGTGGCGGTCGAGACCGGCCCCCAGGCCGCTGGCCCCTGCTCCTTCCCGTCTGACTTGATCACTGGGTAGCGACAGCGCTTGCCAGTACGAGCTCGTACTCGACCTGCGCGATCGGGTTGCCATCGCCGAAGTCGAATCCGCGCACTGCACCTGACTCGGTGAAGCCGTTCTTGGCATAGAACCGGCGCGACTGAGGCGTGTCGCGCAGTGTCCAGAGGTGTACCTCGCGGAAGCCGTTCTGGCGGAGCCTCCCTAGGGTTGCGGTCATCAAGGTGCTTCCGATGCCGCTGCCCCAGCCGTCCGGGTGGCCAAAAAAACTAAAGATCTGTGCTGCACCCGGCCCACGGCCCCGGCGTGGAGTGAGTTCGATGTGGCATGAGGGGGTTCGGCCGGAGAT
>NZ_JBFBIK010000034.1:61452-68865 GCF_040685555.1 Sphaerisporangium sp. NPDC088356 | reverse complement strand
ACCCTTCAACCGCATCGGTCCCGGCACGTCCGACCTTCTGCCCGTTCACCACTTGCCGCAGCTGCGTGTCCACGGCCGGGACCCTTCACCTGCGCTGGCCCTGGCACGTCCGACCTTGCCTCTTGTTCACTGCTACTGCTGTGGCAGCGCGTCCACGGCTGGGACCCTTCAACCGCATCGGTCCCGGCACGTCCGACCTTCTGCCCGTTCACCACTTGTTGCAGCTGCGTGTCCACGGCCGGGACCCTTCACCTGCGCTGGCCCTGGCACGTCCGACCTTGCCTCTTGTTCACTGCTACTGCTGTGGCAGCGTGTCCACGGCCGGGACCCTTCACCTGCGCTGGCCCTGGCACGTCCGACCTTGCCTCTTGTTCACTGCTACTGCTGTGGCAGCGCGTCCACGGCCGGGACCCTTCACCTGCGCTGGCCCTGGCACGTCCGACCTTCTGCCCGTCTTTCTGCGTCGTCTTTGCTGTCCACACTCGTCCGGGCAGTTCGTCGTGATGCCTACGTCCTGCTCTGCCCTGGTGGATCCGTTCCTTGCGATGTCAGGAACCCTACCCCTACGCATCACGGATGTCTACTTCGGCCACTAGAGATTTTCGGTTCCGGGGTAATCCATTTCGATCTTTGCCGATCGCTCCTCATCGTCGGTTATGAGCAACCGAGCGAAGACCTGGCTCTCCAGCGCTGTCTCGACCTTCAAGCCCGCACCGCGATAGGCCGCCTCGGCAGCGCTCACCGCTGTCTCGAAGTCCCCGTCCGCCGCAGCGAACACGTCCACGTCTTCGGGCCGACGGGTAAGGAATCCGTGGGCTTGTACGGCGTAACCGCCGGCGAGCGCAAAGCCGAACCGTTCTGTCACAGCTCCACGACACCGGCGACTGGTCCTGTCAACTCGCTCAGGACGGTGGGCAGCAGATAGGCACGAATTCGCCTCCACGCCTGGCGGACGTCTTCCCAGGGCTCGCCGCCGACATCGTCCGCCTGCTCCGAGCGAGCGATGTCGATGATCCCCTTGCGAAGACCATTGAGGATCTGCCGTTCTATGGGCCATGCACCTGCTCGCCGGGCTGCACGAGCCTCATGACCGCTCCGCCCAGGTCCTCCGGCTGCTTCGTCGTCGATCTCGAAGACAACGGTGAGTCGACCATATGGCTGAACCTGGACCCCTCAGCGAGGACCATCACTGCTGTTGAAGTCCTCGACTGCCGCGACCTCGGCCCCGCAGCCCGGCGCCCTTGAAGGAAAGAATCAGAGCCACCTGCTGACACCTCGTTCCGAGCCATTTGATCCGTCTCAGGTCAACTCCTCGGCCTGGGTCAACTAGCCTCGGGCTTTCGTGGCGTGTTTAGCCGAGGTTGATCGTTTACATGAGAAAAGTGCCTTGAGCTGGGAGAATTGGACTTGCTGAGGGTCCGACCACACCAGTTCGAGAGGCACTTTTCGCGTGCAGTCTATCGCTCCCCGCCCCAAGATCGTCGTGTCTACCGACGGCACAGGGATCGTCTGCCAGGCCGGCGGCCTGCTTCTGCTGGAGACACTGCGGGTGACCGGCCTGGGCGAGGGCCTGGCGCTGGCGCTGGAGCGGTGGCGTGCACCGCGGGCGGTGCATGATCCCGGGAAGATCGTGGCGGATCTGGCCATGACCCTCGCGCTGGGCGGGGACTGCCTGGCCGACATCGCGGTGCTGCGGTCCTCGCCGGAGTTGTTCGGGCCGATCGCCTCCGATCCGACGGTGTCACGGCTGATCACGACCCTCGCCGACGCTGGGCCGAAAGCGTTGCGGGCGATCCGCGCCGCTCGCGCGGCGGCCCGGGCCAGGGCATGGACCCTGGCGGGTGACCAGGCCCCCGGAGCAGGCGGCGGCCTGATCCCGGTGGACCTGGACGCCACCATCGTGATCGCGCACTCCGACAAACAACACGCGGCCCCGACCTGGAAACACACCTACGGCCACCACCCGATGACCGCGTTCATCGACCACGGCCAGGGCGGAACCGGTGAAGCCGCCGCCCTGCTGCTGCGCCGGGGCAACGCCGGCTCCAACACCGCCGACGACCACATCACCGCCCGACGGCTCGCCCTCAACCAGATACCCGCCCGCCTGCACACACAGGTGCTGATCCGCACCGACTCCGGCGGCACCCACGCCTTCCTGGACTGGGTGAGCGCCCGCCGGCTGAAGTACTCCATCGGATTCCCCCTCACCGACGACATCCGCGCCGCGATCCTCGACCTACCGGCGGACGCGTGGCAGGTCGCCTACGACGCCGACGGCCAGATCCGCGAGGGTGCGTGGGTCGCCGAACTCACCGGCATGCTCGATCTGTCGTCCTGGCCCACCGGCATGCGGGTCATCGTCCGCAAAGAGCGCCCCCACCCCGGCGCGCAACTGCGGTTCACCGACATCGACGGGCACCGCTTCACCGGTTTCGTCACCGGCACCCGGCCCGGTGGCGGCCGCGGCCAGCTCGCCGACCTGGAGTTGCGTCACCGCCGCCGGGCCCGCTGTGAGGACCGCATCCGCTGCGCCAAAGACACCGGGCTGCGGAACCTGCCCCTGCACGGTTTCACCGCCAACCAGGTCTGGCTGGAACTGGTCGCCCTGGCCTGCGAACTGCTCGCCTGGACCCAGATGCTCGCCTTCGACGATCAACCCGCCCGCCGGTGGGAACCCAAACGGCTGCGACTGCGCGTGTTCTCCACAGCCGGACGCCTGATCAAAGGCGGCAGGCGCCTGCGGCTGCGCCTGTCCCACCGCTGGCAGTGGGCCGGCCTGATCGCCACCGCGATCACCCGCCTGCAAACCCTCCCCGGGCCCTGACCAGCTCGAACCGTCCCAACAACCACGGAAGGAGACCAATCCGGGCCTGTGGAACCCCGCCACCCGACGCGACAGTCGGACCATCAGCACGACCACCCACCTAAAAACAAGGTCGGATCCGGTCGCTACACGACCGAACCCGACTCACGAAAGATCGAGGCTAGATCGGGAACCGACAATGAATCTCAGCGATGGTTGATGAGGAGTTCTCGCACTTGTGGTAGGTCACGGTAGGGCTTCAGTCGCGCGAGGACCACACGTGCACGTTGAGCGGTTCGATCGCTGGCCACATCTGCGGACAGACTGAGCATCCGTCCGGCTGCTAGCGCTGCCTCCTCCGGCTCGTTGGCATCTGCCAGCGCAACGGCAAGCCACGACAGGTAAAGGGCCAGTTCCCGTGTGTGCGTGGCGTTGTAGCGGCTGAGTACATCGGTGAGGAGTGGGACGGCGCGCAGAGGCCGCCGCAACTCGGTGTAGGCGCGCGCTTGCATGATCTGTAGCTCGCCAGCATCTACCCAGTAAAGATACGAGGGCTCGTCCCTCCCGCTGTCGTCGGCGAGAGCATCGTCGGCCTCGCCAAGTGCTCGCATGGTCTCTTGTGCTTCTCCGTTACGTGCGTGCGCCCACGCCACGCGGTCCCAGCACAACGCGCGTGCACGGGGAGGTGCGTCCGGCCCTGCCACCTCTAGCGCCGTATGGGCAAGTTCTACGCCTTCGCTTGGGTCTCCAGAGTTGGAAATCTGGTACGCCAACGATCCGACAAGGTTCGATTCAAGGGTGCCATCACCGGCTTCATGTGCTGCGCTGATGCCGAGCCGGTATGTACGCGCTGCTTGATCACGCTGTCCTGCGTCACTGGCCACCCATCCCGCGATCTGAGCAAACTCGCCGATCGCTACCAACAAGCCCTGACCGACGTCTTCGGTGTGGATGCCTTCCCGGTAAATACGGACGGCCGCTTCAAGCTCACGAAACGCGGGCTGGATCAGATCGCCCCCGGCGAGTACATCATCGGCGAGTCGCAAGCTATGAACCTGCGACGACAGATCCGCCACGGTCTCGGTACTGACACGCCGGCCGTTGCGGTTAGCGATCGGGGAAAGAGGATCCCCCTGACGATGCAGCTCTTTCAGAACGTCAGCAGGGGCGCGGCGGGGCGCGGCTCCTCCATCGCTGAACAGCTCATGCTCATCCATAGCGAACACACGGCAATAAAGCACGCCATAAGGGTCTTTCGGCCGGTGCCTGCCTGCTTCCCAATCCTTGATCATGCGAGTCAGGGACTCCCGCCCTGGAAGACGCGCACGGGCTTGTCCGTCGGCGGCATCGACAAGTTGCTTCGCCATCTCCCGCTGCGTCCACAGTCTGTTGCGCCGTTCGGCACGCAGTCGTGCGGCCCAAACCGGAACGTCGTCCATCGCTGCTCCTCGGGGGAGAACTTCCGGATGCGCCTGTCTCCCCCAGTCTCCTCTATTCGCACTGTTGCCGCATGCGTACGGAGCGGTGTGATGGGAGGTGACGCCAGAAATGGCAGGACCCGCAGGCGCGGTCAACGCCGTACGGGTCCCTGAACCGCACTCTGGAGGTGCGATCTGTGACAGATCCTAAGACCATCCTGCCTCGCCGCAAACACTCCACCGCAGGCAGCCTGTTAGGCGTTAAGCATCTAGTTGGTTCTCCTGAATCGGTCTCGCAGGCGCGAGCTTATGTGAGAGGAAAACTCGGGGAGGATCATCCGGCCTTGGATGATGTGACGCTGCTGGTTTCCGAAGTCGTCACCAACGCCGTCATTCACTCGAACTCGCGAAATGGCGGAAGAGTCACACTCGCACTTGCCGACTGCTATGACCTCATACACGTTGACGTGGTGGATGAGGGAGGGGAGATGATCCCGCAGGTTGGCGCGGACATCTTCGCGGAAAGCGGGAGAGGTCTCATGCTCGTTGAGCAGATCTCCGACCGCTGGGACGTCTATGAGGATTCCGCCGGGCGAACGGTCTGGTTTCAGGTGAGGTACGAGCGCGTGGCGTCGTGCTGCCCAATGCAGCGCATATCAGCCGAACCCTCAGACTCGCACGAGAGCGCTACGCGCAGGACGGCAAAACAGGCTGCACGGACGGTAGCGGAGAGCGCTCAGCAAGAACAGGCGCTACCCCTGGTCGAACGCTGGGGTCTTGACCGTGACGGCCTGGACATGGCGGCCGAAACGTTAGGCGTAGAGCCCTTCGGCCACGAGGGGACGCGCCTCTAGAGCGGGGCGGCGGCGCGGATGAACTTCCCCCGCAAAGGAGCCGGGGGCGGTTTTGCTCCCCTATAGCCCGCGCTGTCGCCCATCCATCTCGGGGACACCCAGCGACTCGAAGGGAGGCCGACTCTGACACTTAAGCAGAATCTCTGATGGTATGCCCGAGCCTATGCACAAGAAGAAATGATGATACGAGAGTACATCGTTTCGTACGCTGGGCGGGGAGAGCCGAGCAGGGTAGGTGATCGTGCGACCTGCGGAGCCAGATGGCCAGGGTCGTGACCGTGACGGTGCCGAGGTAGATGTAGGCGCGTTCGTCATAGCGGGTGGCCACGGCTCGAAGTGCTTGAGCCGGTTGATGCTCGCGCGGACTCGATCCGTCGGCAGTCTCGACCTTGTCGTGATGGTCTTCCCATGCTTAAGTGTTTCGGGTGAGTCGCGAATCGGCTATGGGCAGGCGTCTCGAACCTGTCCCGGAAAAGCCAAACACGACCGGCGGCAGGGAAAATTACATCGCGCTGGCCGTTCTCCTGGGCGCGGTCTCGGTCCCGCTTTTGCTCGCCGACTGGTTCATCGTTTTGACGATCTGGCCCCAATGCATGTCATATGAGGGAGGCAACATAACGGACTGTGGCGGCGGGCTTTCGGAGGAACAGGCCAGCGGGGTAGCGGGACTGATCGCACTGGTGATGCTCGCCATCCAGGTACGGGTGATCGTCCTGGTGAGCTGGCGCGTCCGCTCCGGCCCGCGGCGACGGCGCCACTACGGCGGATAGTCGATGTTGGACTGTTCCGCGGCTGAATACTAAAGATCTTGGGTGTTCTGGGATGCGCTTGCCGGGGCCGAGGCTCTTCTGACGCTGGCGCGCACTTCGAAACAGCGAGGCTGGCGGATAGGTACATCGATTCGCACGGACTACGCGAACTACATCACGACAAGGTGCTCCTTGGATGGTCCATAGCCGGCCGAAGTAGACGGTGGCCATGCGCTTTGCGTGAGGGCATGACGGGTGACCGTTTCCGCGGGTCGCACTGAGTCGGGATTCGGACGCGCGTGGTGGGAAGGCGGGTTCCCGGCGTCGGCTGGGTCGCAGGGGCGGGCGCGGATGCGGTCGGTGGGTTAGGCGATCTTGTAGTGGGTGCCGTCCACCGTTGCCACGACGTCAAGTCTTCCACCCAGGGCCTGCACGTAGGAGATGAGCGTGCTCAGCGTCGTGGACGCGGGGTCGCCACGCTCGATCGCGGAAACCCGTTCTTGGCGGACATGCATCCTCTCCGCGACGTCCGCCTGCCGTAGGCCGAGTTGCCTGCGTACCTGGGACAGCCTGATCGCGGCCACCATCTCCGCGGTGCCCTCGTCGATCGCCGCGATGTCCTCGTCATCGAAGATCTCTCGCTTGACAGCATCCCACTCGTGAAAAGTGGTCATCGACCGTGTCCCTTCGATCCATGTTCGAGTAGCTCGACCCACTCGGCAAAACGCGCTTCGGCGAGTGGAATCGCTTTCTCATACCAGGAATCCCATTGTCCTGATTTGTCTCCTCCGACGAGAAGCACGGCAGTGCGCCTGGGATCGAAGGCGAACAGGATCCTGATCTCACTTGGGCCTGCGGAGCCCGGGCGGAGCTCCTTCAAGTTCTGTATGGCCGACCCCCTGATCCTGTCGACGAGCGGCCGACCCAAGTCCGGTCCGATCTCGATCAGGGTCTGGATCGCCTGACCGATCAGCCGAGCGGTGATCCGGTCTTCCACGCGGATCGTGTGCAGCCACTCCTTTACTTCTCCGACCACCTCAAGACGCCACCCCACCGCAGCCCTCCTTCATAGTATGCAGGCATACTAGGAAAGCCAACTCTTCCACGCTTAGTAATTGTTCAACTTCGTATCGCGGTCACGGTGATCTCGGCGGCTGCTCGCTGTTAGGCTTCGGGAGCCGTGTTGAGGCGCTCCTCCAGGCGCTCGATGCGCCGGATCAGTGGTTGGACCTCCTGGCGGACCGCGGTGGCCAGTGCTTTCGCCGCGTCCGCGGGTACGGCCGAGCCGCCCGCCTGGCTCTGCGCCCGGAGGTGCACGTAACCCGCGAGGGCGGCGGCGACGGCCCGGCGGGTCAGGCGGGGCTCGGCGCCTAGGGCGCGCAGCACCTGCCCGGCGGTGCCGTCGGGTTCGGCGACCAGGCCAAGCAGCAGGTGCTCGCAGCCGACATAGTTGTGCCCGAGGGCGGTGGCCTCGGTGACGGCCAGTTCGAGCGCGTTGGCGGCCGGGCCGCTGAAGTACCGTGCCATGCTCCCCTCGCCGCCCTCGCCGCCCTCGCCGCCCTCGCCGCCCTCGCCGCCCTCGCCGC
>NZ_JBFBIK010000034.1:0-61352 GCF_040685555.1 Sphaerisporangium sp. NPDC088356 | reverse complement strand
CCCTCGCCGCCCTCGCCGCCCTCGCCGCCCTCGCCGCCCTCGCCGCCCTCGCCGCTCTTGTCGGCGACCACGGAGGCGGGCGAGCGGTGGTCGAGGTCGCGGCCCAGCTGCTCGGGTTCGATCTCCACGGCCCGGAGCACGTGCAGTGCCAGGTTGCCGCCCTCGGCGAGCATGCCGCCCAGCAGGTGCTCGGTCCCGACGCTCGGGGCTCCGCCGGCCCGCGCCTGCTTCACGGCGAGCTTCAGCACGGTGCGCGCCCGCCCGGTGAAGTGCGACAGCCGCTCGGTGGGGTCGTCGAGGTCCAGATCGCCCAGGACCGTCTCGCGTATGGCGGTGACGCGGCGCACCGCCTGCTCCAGTGCGCGCTGGCAGACGGCCGAGACGGGCACCCCTGCCTCCTTGACCGCCTCGGCGAGCTCGTCCGGCAGGTAGACGTTGATCTTCGGCATCGCGCGCGCTCCCTATGGAGGGGTTATAGAAGGGTTATACCCCCTGTATACCCCTGAGGGGGTTACTTGTCCAGGCTGTGCGGACGGAGATAGATCAGATATCGCTACGCGCCGGAGCCCAACGGGTACCCGCCAAAGGTCGGGTCGGGCAGAATTCCTACATGGAGCCACAGCCACTCATCGTCCGGCTCGAATCCATCGACCCCGGCGAGACCGAGGCCCTCGCGCAGTGCACGCTCCGCCTGCGTGACGAGATCCTGCAGATCGACGGGGTCACCGCCGCCGAGCCCGTGCCGTCCCGCGAATCGGCCGCGGGCACCCGTGCCCCGGCGCTCATGCAAGAGGGCGCGCTCGCCATTTCCATCTACATCTGGGTGATCAGGCCGGCCGTCGCGGTGATCCGCGACTTCCTCCGGCGCAACGCGGGGAACCGTGCGCGGATCGAGTTCCCCAACGGCGAGAAGGTGACGCTCGAAGGGCGATCAGACGGATCCGCCGAGCGGCTCGTGGCCATCCTCAACGAATACGAGGACAGAGTCGACCGTGACTGAGGCGCTGGGCGAAGATCTTCGCCTGGGCGGCCACCGGCGTGCCCTGGCGGTCGCCACCGGCCACTACCGTCACCCCTCCCTGCCCGACCTGGAGTCGCCGGCCAGGGACGCCGCGATCATGCGGCGGGTGCTCTCCGACCCGCTGCTCGGCGGCTTCGACCCCGTGGGCATCCTGTACGACGCCGACCTGGTGACCGTGCGCGAGCGCATCTACGACTTCTTCGTGTCGGCCGAGCCGGACGACTTCCTGTTCGCCTACTTCTCCGGGCACGGGGTGAAGGACGCCGACGGCCGCCTCTACCTCGCCACGATCGAGACCGACCCCGAGCGACTGCTTCCCTCAGCCGTGCCCGCCGAGTACATCCGCGACTGCCTCGACAGGTGCAGGGCGCGCCGGGTGGCCATCGTCCTCGACTGCTGTTACGCCGGGGCCTTCCCGCGCAGCCGGCAGCAGCGCGGCGACCTCGAACGGGTGGTCATCGTCGCGGCCGGCGCGATCCAGCGGGCGCACGAGGCCGAGGACGAGTCGGGCCAGGCGCTCCCTTCGGTCTTCGGGAGCGCGTTCTTCGAGGGTATCGAGACCGGCGCGGCCGACGGCGACGGCAACGGGTGGGTCAGCGTGCGCGAGGCCTTCGACCACGCCCGCGAGCGGCTCCTCTACAGCGGGCGCGACCAGACGCCCACGATCGACAGCAGGGTCGGGGGAGACCTGTGGATCGCCCGGGCGCCCGTCCGGCCCGGCGTGCTCCCGGCCGACGTCGCCGCGCTGATGCACAGCGGGCGCGTCGCCGCACGGGTCATGGCGGTCGAGGAGATCGGCCTGTGGCTGCTGTCGGCGGACGCCATCCAGGTGGCGACGGCCGAGCGCGCGCTCGCGGACCTTCGTGCCGATCCTGCCGAGGAGGTCGGGCTGGCCGCGCGGCGGGCGCTCGCCCGGCACCGCGGCACGTCGGTGGTCGGCCTCGCCGAGGACACCGCGCGGGCGGCGCTCCGCGACCCCCTCTGGTACAAGAAGGCGGTCTTCTACGAGGTGCGGGTGCGGAGCTTCTTCGACTCCGACGGCGACGGGGTCGGCGACCTGCGCGGGCTCATCAACAAGCTCGACTACCTCAGCTGGCTCGGGGTGACGTGCCTGACGCTGTCCCCGGTGTTCGGCTCGCCGCTGCACGACGACGGCTACGACGTCGACGACTTTCTCGCCATAAATCCTGACCTGGGGACGCGGCAGGACTTCGTCGAGCTGATCGACGCCGCCCACCGCAAGGACATCCGCGTCGTGCTCGACCTGGTGCTCAACCACACCAGCGACCAGCACGAGTGGTTCCGCCAGTCCAGGAGCGACCCCGCCGGGCCGTACGGCGACTTCTACGTCTGGCGCGACACGGGCGAGGCCGAGGCCCCGTACGCGCGGAGCGGTGGTGACACGCGGGGCTGGACCTACGACCCGGTCCGCCGCGCCCACTACTGGCACCGGTTCCTCGCGGCCGAGCCCGACCTGAACTTCGACAACCCGGCCGTGCGGGAGGCCATGCTCGACGTCGTGCGCCACTGGCTCGACCTCGGCGTCGACGGCTACCGGCTGGTCTCCGCGCCCTATCTGTACGAGCGCGAGGACACCTCGGGCGAGGGACTCACCGAGACCCACGACTACCTGAAGCGGCTGCGCGCCGAGGTCGAGAAGCTTTATCCCGGCCGCATCCTCATGGCGGACGCCAACCGCCGGCCGACCGACGCCGCGGCCTACTTCGGCGACGGCGTGTCCGGCGACGAGTGCCACATGGTGCTCTGCACCTCGCTGATCCCGCGCATTTTCCTGGCCATCCGGCGCGAAAATCACCAGCCGGTCTCTGATGTGCTGACCCGGCTGCCCGCCATCGCGCGGAGCTGCCAGTGGGGCGTCTTCCTGCGCAACAGCGACGAGCTCTCGCTGGCCTCGCTCGACGAGCGCGAGCGTGCGTACCTGTTCCGCGAGTACGCCACGGCGCCGCGCATGCGCACCGAGACCGGCATCCGGCGGCGCCTCGCGCCGCTGGCGGACAACGAACGCAGCCTGCTGGAGCTGTGCACGGCGCTCATGATGTCGCTCCCCGGCTCTCCGGTGCTCTACTACGGCGACGAGATCGGCATGGGCGACAACCTCATGCTGCGCGGCGGCGACAGCGTCCGCACGCCCATGCAGTGGTCTCCCGACCGCAACGCGGGCTTCTCGCACAGCGAGCCCGACCGGCTCATCCTGCCCGTGCTGATGGACTCGGTCTACGGGTACCAGGCGACCAACGTCGAGGCGCAGCGGCGGAGCCGTTCGCTGCTGCACTTCACGCGGCGCATCATCGAGCTGCGCCGGCACAATCCCGCCTTCGGGGTCGGCGGGTTCGAGGAGGTCGCCTCCACCAACCCCGCCGTGTTCGCCTACATCCGCTCGCACCAGGCCGACCAGGTGCTGTGTGTGGTCAACTTCTCCAGGTTCGCCCAGTCGGCCCGGCTCGACCTCGCGGGGTACGCCAACCGCACTCCCGTGGAGGCCTTCGGAGGGTCGCGCTTCCTGCCGATCGGCCACGAGCCCTATCCCCTCAACCTGGCGGGCCACGGCTTCTACTGGCTCAACCTCCCGGCCTGACGCGGCCCGCACAGCGGCCCGTACAGCGGCCCGTACAGCGGCTCGTACGGCCGCTCGTACGGCGGGGCCCGCGCATGGGAGGGCGCCGCCACCCCATGAGGGATGGCGGCGCCTGGGTGATGCAGGGGGGTGCTTACGGGGTTCTTTCAGCCGGTCATCCGGTCGGTCAGCCGGTCACCAGGGTGAGGCCGTAGACCGACAGGATCTCGTTGACCGGCTGGAAGTAGGTGGTGCCGCCGGAGGAGCAGTTGCCGGACCCGCCGGAGGTGACGCCCTGGGCCTGGCTGCCGGAGATGAAGGAGCCGCCGGAGTCGCCGGGCTCGGCGCAGACGTTGGTGCGGGTCACTTCGTAGACCGTGCCCTGGGAGTAGGTGACGCTGGTGTTGCGCTGCTGGACGGTGCCGCAGTGCCAGCCGGTGGTCGAGCCCGACCGGCAGATCGACGCGCCGACGGCCGCGACGGTGGAGCCCTTGACCGTGACGTTGCCGTACGACACGATCCCCCTGGGCGTCCAGTTGCTGTTCACCGCGACCCACGAGTAGTCGTTGGTCGGGAAGGACGAGCCCTGGAAGGTGCCCTGCGAGACCTGGTTGTAACCGGTCGTGCTGTTGCCCGCCCTGCCGCAGTGGCCGGCGCTGACGAAGCCCGGCGTGCTGCCGCGCTTCACCGCGAAGCCGACCGAGCAGCGGGCGGAGTTGTTGATGTAATACGCGTCGCCACCGCGCACGTCGTAGAAGGTCTGCGGCGCCTCGTTCGACTGCTCGATCTTGACCATGGACTTGTCCACGCCGCTGGCGGCGACGAAGGCCTCGGCGTCCGAGGGCTTCGACGTCTGGACGACGACGCTGTTGCTCTGCACGTCGACGTACCACACCGGGCTCGACTTGGGCGTCTGGGTGGCGGCGGCCTTGTCGAGCGCGGCCTTGGCCGCGTCGAGCGTGGCGAGGCTACGGCCGACGACCTTGGCCTGGACGCCGGAGCCGGTGATGGCGGACGCGGCGGCGGCGTCGGTGGTGGCGACGGTCAGCGTGCCGGAGGTGGCTCCGCTGAGCCACGACCCGGCGAAGCTGTCGCCGAGCTGGCCCTTGACCTTGGCCTCGACGCCGGTGAAGCGGGCCTCGTTGAGCAGGCGGGACTCGGCCTGCTCCCTGCTGATGCCGAGGTCACGGCTCATCGCGTCGATCATCGCGGGAGCGGGTTGCGCTGTGACGCCGGTCGCGGCGGCTGGGGCGCGGTCTGCGACAGCTGGGGCGGCCATGATGGTGAGGACACTGACGGCTAGAGCGCATCCGGCGGTAACGGTGCGTCTGCGGAGCATGGGCTCTCCTCGGTGTTCGGGGGTGCCGTCACCGTAACTGCGCTCACGGCAGTCGCGGAGCTATCGTTTGGTCCCTATCGCCGCGTTATGGAACCCTCCGCCGCGATGCCGCGGTCTGTCCGGATTCGCCTGCCGGGCCCTCTCCCAAGATCGGGATCTCACCCGCCGCCGGGGCGTTGAGGGCGATTCACCGTGAATGGGATGGAAATTCGGCGGTCAGAAAAATAGCGGTGCTTTTTATGCTGACTTGCAGACGGAATGCGATTATGTCGCGAATCTGATCGTTGCGGTGGCCGGAGCGGAGCGGACACAATGTTCTGCCGCTTCAAAGCGAAATGCGGCCACTCTCTCCGCATCCCCCTTCCCGAGTTGGAGTAGAAATGTCAGGGTTCTCGATTCGTGCCCGTTATGCCGTGACCGCGCTGGTCATGGCGTTCTCGGGTGCTTCGATCGCCATTCTTCCGTCGGTCACCGCATCGGCGTCCACGACCGCGTCCGCGTCCACCGGCACGTCGGCACCGAAGCGCAAGCCCGCCGAGCTGGTGTTCCACGCGGATAACGTGGTGAACACCCAGCCGGCGCAGATCAAGCCGGGCGATTCATGGGTCACCTACTTCTCCCTTTCCGACGCGAAAAGGAAGCGAGCCGGTGATGGCAGTGCGCGCTGCTCGGCGGTTCAGGCGACCCCGCACGGCGTCATCGCGCAGTGCACGCGCGTGCTGCGCACGAGGCAGGGGCAGATCACGCTGCTGGGCATGGACGACTGGGCGGGCAACCCGCCGTGGACGAGCGGTGCCGCGATCACCAGCGGCACCGGGCACTACGCCGGCATGACCGGCTCGTCCCGCATCACGGTGTCCGGGCAGCACGTCATCTTCACGATCCAGCCGACGGGCTGAGGCTGGGCACGCAGAAGCGGTGCCGCCGTCCCGCGCCGGACGACGGCACCGCCTCATGCCTCGGGGCCTACGGCTTGCTCAGCCCGAAGCTGTAGGAGCCGGAGCCGCTGTAGGCGTAGATACGGTACTGGTAGTAGCCGGCCGTGCCCGAGTAGCTGATCGTCTCGTCCGGGGACGAGGTGGTGCCGCTCGCCACGTTGACCCAGGCGGAGCCGTTCCACTTCTGCAGGTAGAGGTCGAAGTCGGCGCCGGTGGGGCCGTCCAGGCAGGCTCTGTGGGTGCCGGAGACGGTCGACTGGTAGTACGTGCCGTTCGGCTGGTAGACGCTCTGCCCGCTGGTCAGGCTGCCGCTGAAGTTCTGCTGGTAGCCGCTGCAGCCGGTGGGGGGCGGGTTGCCGCCGCTGGTCTTCAGGGTCAGGCCGTACGCCGAGAGGATCTCGTTGACCGGCTGGAAGTAGGTCGTGCCGCCGGAGGAGCAGTTGCCGGACCCGCCGGAGGTGACACCCTGGGCCTGGCTGCCCGAGATGAAGGAGCCGCCGGAGTCGCCGGGCTCGGCGCACACGTTCGTCCGGGTCACTTCGGAGACCGTGCCCTGCGAGTACGTCACGCTGGTGTTGAGCTGCTGGACGGTGCCGCAGTGCCAGCCGGTGGTGGAGCCCGACCGGCAGATCGACGCGCCGACGACGGCGACGGTCGAGCCGCTGACCGTCACGTTGCCGCCGCTGCCGTTGTTGACCCACGGCTGGGGCGTCCAGTTGCTGTTGACCGCGACCCACGAGTAGTCGCTGCCCGGGAAGACCGAGCCCTGGAAGGTCCCCTGGGCGACCTGGTTGAACCCGCTCGTGGAGTTGCCCGTGCTGCCGCAGTGGCCCGCGCTGACGAAACCGTTTTGCGTGCCCTTCGTCACCGGGAAGCCGATGGAGCAGCGTGCCCCGCCGATGTAGTACGCGTCACCGCCGCGCAGGTCGTAGAAGGTCCGCGGCTGCTCGCTTGACTGCTCGATCCGTACGGCGGCCTTGTCGACGCCGCTGGCGGCGATGAACGCCTCCGCCTCCGCGGGCTGGGACGAGAGGACGACGACGCTGTTGCTCCGCACGTCGACGTACCAGACGGGGGTCGACTTGGGCGCCTGGGCGCTCACCTTGTCGAGGGCCTCCTTGGCGGCGTCGAGCGAGGCGAGGCTGCGGTCGACGACCTTGGCCTGCGCTCCCGAGCCGGTGATCGCGGAGGCGGCGGAGGCGTCGGTGGTGGCGACCGTGAGCGTGGAGGAGGTGGGCCCGCTGAGCCACGAGCCGGCGAAGGCGCCGGTGATGCTCTTGCGGAGCCTGGTCTCGACACCGCTGAGGCGCGACTCGTTGAGCAGGCGCGACTCGGCCTGCTCCGCGGTGATGCCGAGGTCCCGCTGCATCGCCTTGACGAGCTCGGGCGGGGGCTTCACGGCGGAGGTTCCAGTCGCGCCTGTGCGGGTGTGTTCTGCGACGGCCGGGGTGGCCACGAGGGTGAGAACGCTGATTGCCAGAGCGCATCCGGCGGTGACCGTGCGTCTGCGGAGCATGGAGTCTCCTCGGTGTTGGGGGGTGCCGTCACCGTAGCGGCGTCCATGCTGGTCGCGGATATATTGCTTTGCCCCTACCGCCGCGCTATGGAACCGCGCCGTACTCCGGGTTGGCGACGAGCCAGTCGGTGTAGCGGGAGCTGCGTCCTATGGCGTCCGCGTAGGCCTCCCGCGCGTGGTGCGCCAGCGAGGGGGCGGCGCGGGCGGCGATGGAGTCCGAATGCCAGCCCAGCAGGTGCCGCCACCGCAGTGGCGCCCCGGCGATCGGCATCATCACCAGCTCGGCGGTCAGCTCGAACGTCGCCTGGCACAGCGCCACGGCCTTGCCCACCTTGACCAGGTGCAGGCAGGTTCCCACGTCGGTCTCGTACATCGTCTTCGGGACGAAGCCCGCACGCGCGCACGTACCGGCGAAGCAGTCGGCGAAACAGCCGTCTCCCGGGGCCACCGCCCACGCCTCGTCCGCGAGGTCTGACAGCTCCAGCTCCTTCTCCCCGGCCATGGGGTGGTCCTTGCGGAGCAGGACGAAGACGGGGTCGGCCCCGACCACGCTCCACGTCATGATGTCGGCGGCGGGGGGCGGGGCGTCCCCGCACGTCCCGATGAGGGCGAAGTCGAGCCGGCCTGCGCTCACCATCGTGGTGAGCTCGCGTGAGGACCACGACGTACGGGTGCTGACGGGCGTGTTCGGGTGGGCGACCGTGAGCCGTTCGACCAGGCCGCCGAGTATGGGTCCGTGGGTGGCGCCGATCCGGAACCCGGGTATTCCTTCATAGGTGTTGGCGAAGCGCACCGCATCTTCTTGGAGTTCCCGCACTGCGGGCAGCAGGACGCGTGCCCGTGTCAGGACGAGTTCGCCGAGGGGGGTGGGGCGGGCGCCGTTGCGGTCACGCTCGAAGAGAGCGCCACCGAGCGTGCGCTCGATCCGTTTGAGCTGCGCGGTCAGCGATGGCTGGGCCAGCCCTAGCTGGGTGGCCGCCTTGGTGACGCTCCCTGCCTCGGCGACCGCGCGCACGATCTTGAGGTGACGGAGCTCCAGGTCCATACCGGGAACGTACGACTAACGTGTTATGTCCGCAATGCCGATATGTCACGAAATTTGACAGTAATTGGTCGGATCATGCCCAACATTTTTTCACCGTCCATGGACAGAGATGTGAGCCGCAGGACTGGAACGTGTTCCTCTCTTCTCCGCTGACGCGATCATGTTCGGGCGACCGGCAGGCCGTACCGACCAAAACTTCTAGCTAGAACGCGTTGCAGCCCTCTTCGCGGGAGCCGTACATTCGTGCCATGCGGACACGTGTCACCGACATGTTCGGGATCGAGTTGCCGATCTTCGCCTTCAGCCACTGCCGGGATGTCGTCGCCGCGGTCAGCCGCGCCGGTGGCATGGGAGTGCTCGGCGCCCTCTACTTCACTCCCGAAGAGCTCGAAATGGAGCTCAAGTGGATCGACGACCACGTCGACGGCAGGCCGTACGGCGTGGACGTGGTCATGCCCGCCTCGTACGAGGGAGCCGACCTCGGCGTCGACTCCCCAGAGGAGCTGGTCGCCAGGCTGCAGGGGATGATCCCCGACGGGCACCGCCGGTTCGTGGAGAACCTGCTGGCCGAGCACGGCGTGCCCCCGCTGTCCGGCGGGGCCGACGCGGGCAGGGTGCTGCTCGGCTGGACCGACGCCACCGCGCGGCCCCAGGTCGAGACCGCGCTGAAGCACCCGATCGCGCTGCTCGCCAACGCGCTCGGCCCGCCGCCCAAGGACGTCGTCGATCTGGCCCACTCCAAGGGGGTCAAGGTCGCCGCCCTCGCCTCCACACCGCGCCATGCCATCAAGCAGGTCGAGGTCGGCGTCGACGTGGTCGTCGCGCAGGGCACCGAGGCGGGCGGGCACACCGGCGAGATCTCCACCATGGTGCTGATCCCGCAGGTCGTGGATGCCGTCGACGTCCCTGTCCTCGCCGCGGGGGGCATCGGGTCGGGCCGTCAGATGGCCGCGGGGATGGCGCTCGGCGCCGAGGGCGTCTGGACCGGCTCGCTGTGGCTGACGGTCGAGGAGGCCGACACCCCCGAGCACGCCCGGCAGAAGATCCTGAAGGCCACCTCCCGCGACACCGTGCGGTCCCGCTCCTGGACCGGCAAGCCCGCGCGGCTGCTCAAGAACGAGTGGACCGAGGCCTGGGAGTCGGCCGAGTCACCGGGCACGCTGCCGATGCCCCTGCAGTTCATGCTGATCTCCGGGGCGCTGCGCAGGATCGGCGACTCCGACGCCGCCGAGCTGGCGACGTTCCCCGCCGGCCAGATCATCGGCTCCATGAACCAGGTGAAATCCGCCAAGGACGTGGTCTTCGGCCTGGTCGAGGAGTACATCGAGGCCATCGAGCGCCTGGACCGCCTCACGGGAGACTGATCGCGTCTCATCGAACACCAAGGGGAAGCCCTGGCCTTCGGGGCACACTTGTTCCGCGTCAGCCCGCCTGCCAGAGATACGACAGGGGAAGCGCGGTGAGCCGGTCCCCGAAGGACAGGGGGATGTCCCCGTAGTGCAAGACGTAACCGTGTACGAAGGCGTCGCCCAGCTTGTCGCGGAGCGCGGCCATGTGCTTGAAGCTCTTCGCGGTGACGGAAAGCCCTGACTTGACCTCGATGGCCACGATCCGCCCGTCCGGTGTCTCGGCTACCACGTCGATCTCGGCGTGCGTGTCTCTGAAGTGGTGAAGTTTGACGCGGCTCCGCGTCCAGCCGAGCTGTTTGGTCAGTTCATTGACCACGAAGGTTTCCGTCAGCGGACCGCGCCGGCGATCCTCCGGCCGGAGCAGTCCTCCTGGGTCCGCACCGAGAAAGTGGCAGGCGAGGCCCGTGTCCGTCAGGAAGATCTTGGGACGCCTCTTGGCGCGGGTCGCGTGGCTGGTCGACCAGGCCGGAAGCTCATGAACGAGATATGTCATGCGAAGGAAGCCGATGTAGTCATCGACGGTGCCACGTGCCAGCCCGGAGTCAGCTTGGACCTGGGAGACCACGACCTCGCCGGCAGTGCGGGCCGCGAGGAGGCGGAGTAGCCCGGGAAGTTCACTCGACCGCCGTGCACCGGTGACGTCGGCGATATCGCGCTGCGTGACCGTGCTCACCAGGCTGTCGAACCAATCGGCGCGGTCGGTTCCATCCATGCGAATGGCCTCGGGATAGCCCCCCGCGCAGATCATCGCCAGATAATCCTCTGGTTGCACCCCGGATGACCGGCCGGACCGCAGGGCTTCTGGATCGTGGAAGGCGAGGTCGAGGAAGCCGTCCGGGGCACCGTGAATCTCTCCTTGGGAGAACGGCCAGAGAGTGAAGAGCACAGCTCTCCCGGCCAAGGACTCGGAGATTCCCGGGACGGTGAGGAAGTCGGCCGAGCCCGTGAGAAGGAACTGTCCCGGAGTCCGGTCCGCGTCCACGTGCAGCTTGACCGCTCGGACGAGCGCGTCGCCGCCCAGCTGGAACTCGTCGATGGCGCGAGGAGGCGGGCCGTACCTGGTGAATCCCACGGGGTCCACAAGCGCTGCGGCCAGGAGCCTGTCGTCGTCGAGGCTTCGCAGCGCGCCGTCTCGCCCGTCCAGAACCTGTCCCACGAGTGTGGTCTTTCCAGACTGGCGCGGACCCGTGACGACGGTGACACGGAAGGCGGACAGGGCCCGGTCGATCCTGGTTCTGAGACGCCGGGGGATCTCGGGCACGGACTGGCCACCCTTCCTGATGTGAATTTCGCACAACTCCTATTGAGCATCCTGTCATAGGGATCTTGATAAAAATGTAGAATCTCTATTGTGAAAAGCGCAGATCTTGAAAAGTTCCGACCAGTACTCGCGGCCATCGAACGCCTGGACCGCCTCACGGGAGACTGATCCCGGCTTCTGGCTCGGCGTGCGGTTTACTGGCGGGTGTGACGCCGAGCGGAGGAGCTGGACGAATGCCGGAGACGATCGACGCGCCTCCCATCATGGGCAACGTGCCGGGCTCGTACGCCCTCGGGGTGTTCCGCGACCGGCATCCGGTTCTGTTGCGGCAGGTCAGGGAGGCGCTGCCGTACACCCCCGACCGGCACGAGGCGCTCGACCGGCTGGCGGACGAGGTCGCGCGCGATGTGATGGAGCCGCTCGGCGCCTCGGCGCACGACTTCGCCGCGTGGGCCGAGTGGGGGCGCGGCAAGCTCGGCGGCCGGTGGGTCGACGTGCCGTTCCTGTGGGCCGAGAGCTACTTCTATCGCAAGCTCCTCGACGCCACGGGCTACTTCGGGGACGGCCCGTGGCGGGGCGTCGACCCGTTCGGGCCGGTCAAGCAGGTCGAGCTGCAGGGCGCCGCGGTGGACGACGAGCTGTCCGCGCTGGACAAGGCCGCCACGCTCCCTGCGGAGGAGCGGGCGAAAGGGCTCCTGCTCGGGTCGCTCTGGGGCAACCGCGCCGACCTGTCGTTCAGGGTCACGCTGACGGACGAGCGCGAGCAGGTCTCCGCCCTGGTCGTCGACGACAGCGCGCTGCTGTGGTCGCTGATCCGCGACGGCGCCCCGGGGAAGATCTGCGTGCTCGCGGACAACGCCGGGCGCGAGCTGCTGCCCGACCTCATCCTGATCGACCACCTCCTGGCCGAAGGGCTCGCCGCCGAGGTGGTGCTGCACGTCAAGCCGCACCCGTACTTCGTGTCCGACGCCACGCCCGCCGACGTGGCGGCCTGCCTGCGGCGGCTCGCGGGCGCGCCGGGTCAGGCGGGCGAGGTCGGCGCGCGGCTGTGGCGGGCGGTGGGGGAGGGACGGCTCGCGCTGCGCGCCCACCCCTTCTCCTGCGCTCCGCTGCCGTACCGCGACATGCCGGACGACCTGCTCGCCGAATTCGCCTCGGCCGCCCTGACGATCACCAAGGGGGACCTCAACTACCGCAGGCTGGTCGGCGACCGGGAGTGGCCGCCGGCCACGCCGTTCCGGGACGTCACCGCGTACTTCCCGGGGCCGGTCGCCGCCCTGCGCACGCTGAAGTCCGACGTGCTCGTCGGTGTCGGCGAGCGTACGCTGGCCAGGCTGGAGGCGGCGGGAGAACCCTGGCGCACCACGGGCACGCACGCCATGATCCAGGCTCGGGCGTGAGCGCGGCGGGCTAGTCGCCCTTGTAGACGGGGGGACGCTTCTCGCGGAAGGCGCGGGAGCCCTCCTTGGCGTCGTCGGAGCCGATCACCGGCCAGCCGATGGCGTCGGAGACCTTGAGGGCCTCGGCCTCGGGCATGCCGAGGGTCTCGCGGTAGGTCCGCAGGATGGCCCGCACCGCGAGCGGCCCGCAGGCCGAGACCTGGTCGGCGATCTCGCGCGCCACCGCCAGGGCCTCACCGTCGGGCACGACGCGGTTGACCAGGCCCATCGACAGCGCTTCCTGCGCGGTGACGGCCCGGCCGGTGAGCAGCAGGTCCATGGCGAACGCGTAGGGGATCTGGCGCGGCAGCCTGATGGCGCTGCCGCCCATGGGGAACAGTGCGCGCCTGGCCTCAAACAGGCCAAGCGTCGCCGACTCCGCGACCACCCGCAGGTCAGTGCCCACCAGCAGCTCCGTGCCGCCCGCGACCGCGTAGCCCTCGACCGCGCAGATGATCGGCTTGGTGGGCAGGGTGTCGCTGTCGCGCAGCAGGCCCTTCCAGTGGAAGTCGGGGATCTCCTGGGCGCGCCTGAGCACGCGGGGGTCGCTGGACGGCGTGCCCATGGCCTTGAGGTCGGCCCCGGCGCAGAAGGTGCCGTTCGCGCCGGTGAGGATGCCGGCCCGCACGCCGGGCTCGGCGGAGATGTAGGCCCAGGCGTCGGCGAGCCCGACCAGCATGTCCGACGAGAGCGCGTTCCTGGCCTCGGGACGGTCCATGGTCACCACCACGACGTGGTCCTCACGCTCGACGCGGCAGTGTGGCGTGCTGATGGGCAGGAGCTCCATGGACACCGTCCTCATAGGTCAGGCGCCTGCCGGCCGGCCGGACGCTCGGTAGTCGTTAATCAAGCGCTTGCTCGGCTCGCGCCGGGCGGGTTAGTCTGCGGCTTGCGAACTAGAACAGATTCTTGTTCGTAACCCTCCCGTAGCGCCAGGTCTTGCCTGAATATCAGGAACGTGCTTCACTGCGGCGGATTCGGGGGACGTTGCGGACGTCAAGGCGGAACCGAACAAGGGAGTTCCGATGGGCTCGCTCGGCTTCTGGAGGCTTGCGCAGGCGGATCCCGGCTGGATCGCGGCGGTGGATCCCGACGGCACCGAATACACGGCCGGGGAGCTGCTCGCCCGGGCCAACCGCCTGGTCCACGGCCTGCGCGACCTCGGCCTGAAGGCGGGCGACGGCATCTGCGGCCTGGTGCCGAACGGAGTCGACGGCCTCACGGTGTACCTCGCCGCGCTGCAGGCGGGCTGGTACTACACCCCGGTCAACTGGCACCTCACCGGGCCCGAGATCGCGTACATCGTCTCCGACAGCGAGGCCAAGGCGTTCTTCGTCCACGAGCGGTACGCCGAGGAGGGCGCGCGGGGCGCCGAGGCGATCGAGGCGGACCGGCGGTTCTCCTTCGGCGCGATCGAGGGGTTCCGGCCGGTGTCGGAGCTCACCGTCGGACGGCCCGCCACGCTGCCGGACGAGCGTACGGCCGGCGCCACCATGCACTACACCTCCGGCACGACGGGCAGGCCCAAGGGCGTCAGGCGGCCACTGAACGGACTCGACCCGGACGACGCGGCCGAGCTGATGTCGTTCCTGCTCTCGCTGTTCGGGGTCACGGCGGGCAGGCCCAACGCCCACCTGGTCACCTCGCCGAACTACCACACGGCGGTCACGCAGTTCGGCGGCACGGCGCTGCACATGGGGCACACGCTCGTCTACATGGACAAGTGGGACCCCGAGGAGACGCTTCGGCTCTGCGAGAAGTACCGGGTGACCAACTCCCACATGGTGCCCACGCACTTCAAGCGGCTGCTCGGCCTGCCCGACGAGGTCAAGCACAGGTACGACCTCTCCTCGCTGAAGTGGATGATCCACGCCGCCGCGCCCTGCCCGGTCCCGGTCAAGTGGGCGATGCTCGAGTGGTGGGGCGACTGCATCTACGAGTACTACGCGGCGACCGAGGGCGGCGGCACCATCGCTACGCCGGAGGGGTGGAAGAAGCACCCGGGCACGGTCGGGACGGCGTGGCCGATCAGTGAGCTGCTGATCGTGGATGACGGCCACGAGCCCGTCCCCACGGGAACCCCCGGCACGATCTACATGAAGATGGCCGGCCTGCGCTTCGAGTACAAGGGCGACCCCGCCAAGACCGAGGAGAACCGGCTCAGGGACCACTTCACCGTCGGGGACATCGGCTACCTCGACGAGGAGGGCTTCCTCTACCTCTGCGACCGTAAGGCCGACATGATCATCTCGGGCGGCACCAACATCTACCCGGCCGAGATCGAGAACGAGCTGGTGATCCATCCCAAGGTGGCCGACGTCGCCGTCTTCGGCATCCCGGACGACGAGTGGGGCGAGCAGATCAAGGCCGTCATCGAGCCCGCCGCCGGCGTCGCTCCGGGGCCCGAGCTGGCGAGCGAGATCCTCCGGTCACTCGAAGGGCGGCTGGCCAGGATGAAGTGGCCGCGCTCGATCGACTTCATCCAGGAGATGCCGCGCGAGCCGAACGGCAAGCTCCTCAAGCGCAAACTCCGTGATCCCTACTGGGAGGGCCGCGACCGTGCCATCTGAACCGCTCATCGCCGAGCATGTGCTGGAGTTCCCCGGGGGGTACACCCGCACGACGGGACCGGTGATCGGGCGTTTCCTCACGGAGTTACGCGACGGGCGGATCGTCGGGGTCCGCACGGCCGACGACCGCGTGCTCGTACCGCCCCTGGAGTACGACCCGGCCACGGGCGAGGCCGTGACCGGCACGTTCGTCGAGGTCGGCCCGGCGGGCACCGTGCTCGGCTGGGCCTGGGTGGAGACGCCGCGCAAGGGACACCCGCTCGACCGGCCGTTCGCGTGGGCGCTGGTCAAGCTGGACGGCGCGGACACCTCGCTGGTCCACGCGGTGGACGCCGGTGACGTCAAGGCGATGCGGCCGGGCCTGCGGGTGCGTCCCCGGTTCAGGCCGGAAGCCGACCGGGTCGGGCACATCACCGACATATCGTGCTTCGTTCCAGAGGTCACCACGATGGTGTCGCACGTCCGCACCGAGTACCGCGTCCAGCCTGGCCGATCGCTCGCCCGCTTCCTCGAAAGCGTCCGCGAAGGCGTCTTCCTCGCCGGGCGCTGCACGCACTGCGACAAGGTCTACGTGCCCTACCGGACCACCTGCCCGCAGTGCGGCTCCTCCATCAGCGAGGAGGTGGAGCTGCCCGACACCGGCACCGTCACCACCTTCGCCATCAACAACCTGCCCGACCCCCGCGCGCCCGAGGTGCCGTTCGTCTCCGCCTACATCCTGCTCGACGGCGCGGACGTCCCGATGATCGCGCTGATGGGCGACGTGCCCGCCCACGAGGTGCGGCAGGGCATGCGCGTGAAGGCCGTCTGGGTGCCTCCCGAGGAGCGAACCCGGTCCATGACCAACATCAGGTGGTTCGCCCCCACGGGCGAGCCGGACGCCGAGCTGTGAGCGGGCCAATTTTATGTGCACGAGCTGTGAGCGAGCGAGCTGTGAGGATCGACGGCGCGAGCCGCGTGAGGGGAGGGTCGCGTGCGTGAGGTAGCGGTGGTCGCGTTCGCCCAGACCAAGCACACCGACCACGACGAGGGGCTGATCGAGCCCGAGCTGATCTCCCCGGTGATCCAGGAGGTCAAGAGGCTCTCCGGCCTGACGAGGTTCGGCTTCACCTGCTCGGGAAGCTGTGACTACCTGGCCGGGGCGCCGTTCTCGTTCGTCTCCGCGCTGGACGCCATCGGCGCCTGGCCGCCGATCTCCGAGAGCCATGTCGAGATGGACGCCGCCTGGGCCCTGTACGAGGCGTGGGTGCGCCTCCAGCACGGCGACGTGGACTCGGCGCTGGTCTACGGGTACGGCAAGTCCTCCCAGGGCGACCTGCGGGAGATCATGACGCTCCAGCTCGACCCGTACTATCTTGCGCCGCTCGGCCTCGACCAGGTCTCCTTCGCCGCCCTGCAGGCCGGCGCGCTGGGCGCCGACCCGGCCGCGCTCCGCGAGATCGTACGGCGCAGCCGCGCCGACGGCAGGGCCAACCCGTACGCGCTGGACCTTCCCGAGCCCGGCGAGGAGGGGTACGAGGTAGAGCCGCTGCGCCCGAGCGACGCCGCGCCCATCACCGACGGCGCGGCGGCGGTGGTGCTGGCCGCCGGGGACCTGGCCAGGGAACTGGTCGAACGCCCGGCGTGGATCACCGGCATCGCCCATCGGATAGAGCCGCACTACCTGGGCATGCGAGATCTCGCCCGGTCGGCCTCCGCCGCCGACGCCGCACGGGCCGCGGGGGTCGGCAAGGGGCCCGTCGAGGTCGCCGAGCTGCACGCCCAGTTCAGCCACGAGGAACTCATCCTCCGCGAGGCGCTCGGCCTGCCGCCGGACACGGTCGTCAACCCCTCCGGCGGACCTCTGGCCGCCAATCCCGTCATGGCCACCGGGCTGATCCGCATCGGCGAGGCCGCCCGGCGCATCATCGACGGCGGCGCGAGCCGTACCGTAGGCCACGCGTCGTCGGGCCCGTGCCTCCAGCAGAACCTCGTCACCGTGTTGGAGGCCTGACCATGGGAAACCGCTGCGCCGTCATCGGGGTCGGGCAGACCAAGTACCAGACCAAGCGGCGGGACGTCTCGATCGCCGGGCTGGTGCGCGAGGCCGCCCTGCGCGCCCTGGAGGACGCCGAACTGACGTTCAAGGACATCGACGCGGTCGTCATCGGCAAGGCGCCCGACCTGTTCGAGGGCGTCATGATGCCGGAGGCCTACCTCGCCGACGCGCTCGGCGCCGCGGGCAAGCCGGTGACGCGCGTCCACACCGCCGGCAGCGTGGGCGGCTCGACCGGGCTGGTCGGAGCCTCGCTCATCCAGGGCGGCGTGCACGACCGGGTGCTGGTGGTCGCCTACGAAAAGCAGTCGGAGTCCAACGCGACGTGGGCGCTGTCGACGCACCTGCCGTTCAACGCCTCGCTGGTCGTGGGCGCGGGAGGCTACTTCGCCCCGCACATCCGCGAGTACATGCGGCGGTCCGGCGCACCAGACCACATCGGCACGCTCGTCGCCGTCAAGGACCGGCGGAACGCCCTCAAGAACCCGTACGCGCACCTGAGGATCCCCGGCATCGACCGGGCGATGGTCGAGTCGACGCCGATGCTCTGGGAGCCGATCCGCTACCTGGAGACCTGCCCGTCCTCGGACGGCGCCTGCGCCATGGTGCTCGCCGCCGAGCACAAGGTGACCGGCACGCCGGCCTGGGTCCACGGCACGGCGATGCGCTCGGAGCCCATTTTCCGCGCGGACCGCGACACGGTGAACCCGCAGGGTGGCAAGGACTGCGTCGCCGACGTCTACCGCCAGGCCGGCATCACCGATCCCCGGCGCGAGATCGACGTCGCCGAGGTGTACGTCCCGTTCTCCTGGTACGAGCCGATGTGGCTGGAGAACCTGGGTTTCGCCGGGGAGGGCGAGGGCTGGAAGCTGACCGAATCGGGGGCCACGGCGCTCGACGGGGACATCCCCTGGAACGCCTCCGGTGGCGTCCTCAGCTCCAACCCCATCGGCGCGTCCGGACTGATCCGCTTCGCCGAGGCCGCACTGCAGGTCAGGGGCCTCGCGGGCGAGCACCAGGTGGACGGGGCACGCCGCGCGCTCGGCCACGCCTACGGCGGGGGCGCCCAGTTCTTCGCCATGTGGATGGTCGGGAGTGACAGACCGTGAGGGCCTTCAGCCGCGACTTCTAAGGAGTGTCCCCGATGGAGTTCAACCACGCTGATCTGTTCGAGGGATTGGCCGACGCGATCGGGGACCGCGTGGCCGTCGTCTGCGCTGACACCCGCATGACCTACGCCGGGCTGGAGGCGCACGCCAACCGCCTCGCGCACTTCCTGCGCGACCGGGGTGTGGAACCCGGGCAGCACGTCGGCATCCATCTGTACAACGGCATCGAGTACATCGCGGGGATCCTCGCGGCGCTGAAGATCAGGGCCGTGCCGGTCAACGTCAACTACCGGTACGTCGAGTCCGAGCTGCTCTATCTGTACACCGACTCCGACATCGTGGCCCTGCTGTTCGACGTGGAGTTCGACGACAGGGTGGGCGCCACCGCCCCGCGGTGTCCCAAGCTGGAGACCCTGATCGCCGTCGGCGGCACCTCGCAGGTCGAGGGCGCCGTGCCGTACGAGCAGGCCGTCGCCGGGCGGCCGGAGGGGCGTGACGGCTTCCCCGCGCGGTCGGGCGACGACGTCTACATCATCTACACCGGCGGCACGACCGGCATGCCCAAGGGCGTCATGTGGCGCACCGAGGACCTGTTCATGGCCTTCGGCGGCGGCAACCCGTACGGGGAGCCGCACCGCGAGCCGGGGCAGGTCATCGAGACGGCGAGGAACTCCGGGCCCATCGTGATGATGCCCGCCGCGCCGCTGATGCACGGAGCGGCGCAGATGGCCACGTTCATCGCCTGGTGGATGGGGGCGACCATCGTCTACACGCCGAGGTTCGACGCCTCCGAGGTGCTGCGCGCGGTCGAGCGCGAGAAGGTGCTGACCATCAACATCACGGGCGACGCGATGGCGCGCCCCCTCGCCGACGAGATCGCCGCCGGGACGTACGACCTGTCGTCGCTCATGGTCCTGAGCTCGACCGGGGCCATCCTCACAGGCGCGGTGCGCGAACGGCTGCAGGAACTGCTGCCGAACGTGATGATCATCGACAGCTTCGGCTCGACGGAGTCCGGCTACACCGCCTCGGCCGTGGCCGGCTCGTCCCCGGAGTCCGGGCTGAAGTACCAGCCCAACGCGAGCGCCACGCTGGCCGTGCTGAACGACGCCCTCGAACCCGTGAAGCCGGGGTCCGGCGAGATGGGGACCGTGGCCAAGACGGGCAGCATCGCCTTCGGGTACTACAACGACCCCGACAAGACGAACAGGACTTTCGTCACCGACGCCGAGGGGACGCGCTGGCTGCTCACCGGGGACCTCGCCAAGATAGAGGACGACGGGACGATCCTGGTCTTCGGGCGCGGCTCGCAGTGCATCAACAGCGGCGGCGAGAAGGTCTTCCCCGAGGAGGTGGAGGCCGTGCTCAAGGGTCACCCCGCCGTGTTCGACGCCGTCGTGACCGGGATCCCGGACGAGCGCTGGGGCAGCCGCGTCGCCGCCGTGATCGAGCCCAGGGAGGGGGCCCAGCCGACGGTCGAGGAGCTGGACGCCCACTGCAGGGGCAAGCTGTCGGGATACAAGGTCCCGCGGACCTACGCCTTCGTGGACCGCATGGTCCGCTCACCCGCGGGCAAGGCCGACTACCGCTGGGCCAGGGAGACCGTCCAGGCGGCGCTCTCCTGAGCCTGCCGGTGCCATCTGGTCTAGTTCGCCGCGCTGGGTCGCGCTCTCAGGCCTTGCGCACGCCGTCGCCGGCGAACGCCGCCACGGCGCCGAGGCCGATGGTACTACCGGCCGGTCACGACGGTTTCTACCACTCACCGGTCACGGCGGCTTGTCGCGCGGTGTCGGCCAGGGCGCGGAGAAGGGCGGCCGTCGCGGGTGGGTCGGGGGGCTCTCCGTAGGTGGCCGCGAAGACGTGCCTGGTGGAGCCGGGGAGCTCGCGGACCTCCACGCCGGCGTGGCGATGCGCGGACAGCGCGAGCCGGGGGAGCGCGGTCACCCCCAGCCCAGCCGCGACCATCGCCTGCACAGCCACGTAGTCGTCGGTCGTGAACGCGATCGCGGGCTCGAACCCCACCCGCGCGCACAGCTCCAGGAGGTGGAGGCGGCACCGGTCGCATCCCGCGATCCACTTGGATCCGGCGTGGGCCGCGAGCGTGCCCGCCGTGGGCGTCGCCGACGAGGTGACCAGGAAGCTCGGATCCTCGAACAGCGCGGTCAGGCGCACCCCTTTGTCCTCGGGCGCCGCTCCGGCGTAGCGAAGCCCCTCGTCGTCGTGCGGGCTCCCGGCGTAGTGAAAGGTCACCGCGACGTCTACCTGCCACGCCCGGCCCGCTGGACGAGCTTCGCCCCGTCTCCGCTTCCAGCCGGGCCAGATGATGGCTCACCGAGGGCTGGGAGTAGTGCAGCTCTCTGGCCGCCGCCGTCACCGAACCGTTCCTCGCCACGGCATCGAGGACGCGCAGACGCAGGACATCGAGCATCCATCAACCGTATCTATGGAACATGGCGCGTGTTGGCATTGGACCTATGGATGACGGTGCCCGAGCGTGGTATCCGTGCATACGACATCGCCATCCATCACCGACGTCCTCGACGCCGCGCGGCTGATCGCTCCACACCTGCCGGAGACCCCCATGTGGTCGTATCCGGTGCTGGACGAGCGGCTGGGGACCGAAACGCTCGTCAAGCACGAGAACGCCCAGCCCACCGGCGCGTTCAAGGTGCGAGGAGGGATCAACCTGCTCGCCCGCATGCCCGAGGACCAGCGGGCGGCCGGCGTGCTGACCTACTCCACCGGCAACCACGCCCAGTCGATCGCGTACGCGGCCCGCATCTTCGGCGCCCCCTGCACGATCGTGATGCCCGAGAACCCGAACCCCGCCAAGGTCGCGGCGGTCGAGGCCCTCGGCGCGACCGTGGACATCAAGGGCGCCACGATGGTCGAGGCGGGCGAGTACGCGGTCACGCTCGCCGCGGACCGGGGGAACCGCCTGATCAGCCCCGCCGACGAGCCCGGCCTGATCGCCGGGGTCGGCACGCTTTACCTGGAGATGCTGACCCGGCGGCCGGACCTCGACGCGATCTTCGTCCCGGTGGGGTCGGGTACGGGCGGGGCGGGCGCGTGCCTGGTCGCCAAGGCGATCGCGCCCCGGTGCCGGGTGATCGCCGTGCAGTCGTCGCTCGCCCCGGCCGCTCACGACTCGTGGCGGGCGGGCGAGCCGGTCAGGCGGCCGGTGGGGACCGTGGCGGACGGGCTCGCCACCGGCTCGGCCTTCGCGCTGCCCCAGGCGATCATGCGGGATCTCGACGATTTCACGCTGGTCACCGATGACGATCTCCGCCTCGCCCAGTGGGTGCTGCTCTCGGAGGCGCACACGCTCACCGAGCTTGCCGGGGCCGCCGCTCTGGCGGCTCTCATCAGCCGGAAGGAGGAGTTCGCGGGACGCAAGGTCGGGGTGGTCTGCAGCGGTGCCAACGCCGGCCCGGCCGAACTCCAGCGCGTGCTCTCCGGGGGCTCTTCCTCGCCTGCGGCCCACGGCTGACCGGCCATGTCCGTGCCGACGGCACGGGGGCTTCCGGCGCGACCGGCCGCGCCCTCCGAACCAGCTCCGAACCGGCTGCAAACAGCTCGCGGAACCAGAGGAGCGACCGGTCTTCGGAGCGGAACCGGTCAGATGGCGCCGTACTCCGCCAGGAACAGGGCCTCGGCGGTGGCGGCGCGGCGCAGCTCCTCCAGGACGAGCCGCTCGTTCGGCGCGTGGATCGACGCGCCGTCGTCCTCGGCGCCGAACAGCAGGATCTCAGCGGCGGGGAACTGCCTGACCAAAGTCGCCACCAGCGGGATGGATCCGCCCGCGCCGATGTCACGCGGCGCCCGGCCGAACGCGCGCTCCATCGCGCGGTTCAGCGAGGCCCTGGCGCGGCCACCGGTGTCGGCGAGGTAGCCCGAGCCGAGCACCCGGTCGGTGACCGACACCTGCACGCCCCACGGCGCGGCCCGGCGCAGGTGCTCCACCACGTCGTCGGCGGCGGTGCCAGGGTCGCCCGCCGGGGGAACCCGGACGGTGACACGGGCGCGGGCCACGGCCTGGACGGCGTTGATCGCACCGTGGACGGTCGGCGCGTCGATGCCGGTGACCGTGATCGCGTACGAGGCCCAGAGGCGGTCGGCCAGCGAGCCAGAACCGACCAGGGACACGCCGTCGAGCACCCCGGCGGTGGCACGGAACTCCTCGTCGGAGGGGCCGGCGCCCAGGAAGACGCCGCGCGGCAGGCCGGGGACCCGGATGTCGCCGTTGTCGTCGTGCAGCGCGGCGAGCATGCGGATCAGCGCGGCCAGGGCGTCGGGGCTGGCGCCGCCGAACGAGCCGCTGTGCAGCGACTCGTTCAGGGTGCGGACCTCGACGGTGAACGCGGCGAGGCCGCGCAGGGACGTCGTCACGGCCGCGTCGCCCACGCTCGGGTTGCCGGTGTCGGCGACGACGATCGCGTCGGCGCGGAACAGCTCGGGGTTCTTCTCGACGAACGCTTCGAGGCGCTCGCCGGCGTACTCCTCCTGGCCCTCGATGATGACCTTGATCCCCACGGGGAACCGGCCCTGGAAGGCCCGCAGCGCGAGGACGTGCGCGATGACGCCCGACTTGTCGTCGGCGGCGCCCCGGCCGTACAGCGCCCCGTCGATCAGGGTCGGCTCGAACGGGGCGGTGCGCCACAGTGCGAGGTCACCGGCGGGCTGCACGTCGTAGTGCGCGTACAGGAGCACGGTGGGCGCTCCGGGAGGCGCGGGCGCCTCGCCGTACACGGCGGGGAAGCTGCCCTCGACGGGGATCTGCCGGACGTGGGGCAGACCCACGCTGCGCAACAGCTCCTCGGTCATCGCGGCGGCCGCGTACACCGGCTCCTCCGGGTGACCGGGGAAGGCGACCGACGGGATGGAGACCAGCCGCCTCAGCTCGTCCACCGCCCGAGGCATCTCGGCTGTGACGGTGTTCTCGATTTGCTCAGGTGTCACGACTATCTGTTCCCCGCATCGTGTGTGTTCTGATTCGACACATTGCATCACAGGCGTGGTACCGACCGTGCCACCAGCGGCGAACCCGTGATCGTCGGCGTTTCGGCGCGCCATCCCCGACGTCTTCGGGGTTGCGGTGAGCGGCGCGAAGCACGACACACTCAAACGGATTTCGTCGTTGTTACATAGCGATATCACGGATTCCGAAGTTCTTGCATAGTGTCGCCACGTAACCAGTTGTAATCCCCGGTGTGGAGCATGCACACTGAGGGCAGTCGAGATCACTGAGGGAAGATAGCCATGACGCGACCTGAAACCGACACGGCCGCCGTCCTGAGGGCAGCGCAGGACAACCTGTGGATGCACTTCACCCGGCACAGCTCCTACGACGCCGGCGAGGTCCCGACGATCGTGCGGGGCGACGGTGCCCATATCTACGACATTCACGGCAAGCGCTACCTGGACGGCCTTTCCGGGCTGTTCGTCGTGCAGGTGGGGCACGGGCGCACCGAGCTCGCCGAGGCCGCCGCGAAGCAGGCACAGGAGCTCGCCTTCTTCCCCCTGTGGTCGTACGCCCACCCCAAGGCCGCCGAGCTGGCCCAGCGCCTCGCGGAGCTCGCCCCCGGTGACCTGAACCGTGTGTTCTTCACCACAGGCGGCGGCGAGGCGGTCGAGTCCGCCTGGAAGCTCGCCAAGCAGTACTTCAAGCTCACCGGCAAGCCGGGCAAGCACAAGGTCATCAGCCGCGCGGTCGCCTACCACGGCACCCCGCAGGGCGCCCTGTCGATCACCGGCATCCCGGCGTTCAAGCAGCCCTTCGAGCCGCTCGTGCCGGGCTCGGTGCGCGTGCCGAACACCAACTACTACCGCGCGGACGAGATCACCGGCTTCGCCGACCTGTCGCCCGAGCAGTTCGGCCGGTGGGCCGCCGACCAGGTCGGCAAGGCGATCGAGATGGAGGGCCCCGACAGCGTCGCGGCCGTCTTCGTCGAGCCGGTGCAGAACGCCGGAGGCTGCTTCCCGCCGCCGCCCGGATACTTCCAGCGCCTGCGCGAGATCTGCGACCAGCACGACGTGCTTCTCGTCTCCGACGAGGTCATCTGCGCCTTCGGCCGCCTCGGCACGATGTTCGGCGGGCAGAAGTTCGACTACGTCCCCGACATCATCACCTGCGCCAAGGGCATGACCAGCGGTTACTCGCCGATCGGCGCGATGATCGCCTCCGAGCGGCTGTTCGAGCCGTTCAGCTCCGGCACCAACAGCTTCTCCCACGGCTACACCTTCGGCGGGCACCCGGTCTCGGCGGCGGTCGCGCTGGCCAACCTCGACCTGTTCGAGCGCGAGGACCTCCTCGGCCACGTCCAGAAGAACGAGCCCGTCTTCCGCGCCACGCTGGAGAAGCTGCTCGACCTGCCGATCGTCGGCGACGTGCGCGGCGCCGGCTACTTCTACGGCATCGAGCTGGTCAAGGACAAGACGACCAAGGAGACCTTCAACGACGAGGAGTCCGAGCGCCTGCTGCGCGGCTTCCTCTCGCAGGCCCTGTACGAAGCGGGCCTGTACTGCCGCGCCGACGACCGCGGCGACCCGGTCGTACAGCTCGCGCCGCCGCTCATCTGCGGCCCCGAGGAGTTCGACCAGATCGAGTCGATCCTCCGCTCCGTCCTCACCGAGGCCTGGGCACGCCTGTAGATCCCGTTTCCCGCGTTTGTGCTGGTAGGGGCACGTCCGCATACCATCACTCGAGCCATTCTGAAAGGATTCCGCGATGAAGATCGGCGTGCCCGCCGAGGTGAAGAACCACGAGTACCGCGTCGCCGCCACTCCGGCGGGTGTGCACGAGCTCGTCCGCCACGGCCATGACGTCCATGTCCAGCGTGACGCGGGCCTCGGCTCGCAGATCCCCGACGAGGACTACCTCTTCGCCGGGGCGAAGATCGTCGAAAGTGCGGACGAGGTGTGGGGCGAGGCCGACCTGGTCCTGAAGGTCAAGGAGCCCATCGCCGAGGAGTACCCCCGGATGCGTGAGGGGCAGGTCCTGTTCACCTACCTGCACCTCGCCGCCTCCCGTGCGTGCACCGACGCCCTTCTCGACCGCAAGGTCACCGCGATCGCGTACGAGACCGTGCAGGTGGGCAACTCCCTGCCCCTGCTGGCCCCGATGTCGGAGGTGGCCGGCCGGCTGGCGCCGCAGGTGGGCGCGTACAACCTGATGCGGTTCAACGGCGGCCGCGGCGTGCTGCCGGGCGGTGTCCCGGGGGTCGCCCCTGCCAAGATCGTCGTCATCGGCGGCGGCGTCTCGGGCCTGAACGCCGCGCAGATCGCGGTGGGCATGGGCGCCGACGTCACGATCCTCGACGTCAACATCGACAGGCTCCGCCAGATCGACGCGATCTACCAGGGCCGTCTCAAGACGATCGTCTCCACGCGGTACGCCATCGAGCAGGCCGTCGTGGAGGCCGACCTGGTCATCGGAGCCGTCCTCATCCCGGGCGCCAAGGCTCCGACCCTGGTGTCCAACGAGCTCGTCTCCCGCATGAAGCCGGGGTCGGTGCTGGTCGACATCGCCATCGACCAGGGCGGCTGCTTCGAGGACTCCCGGCCGACCACGCACGCCGAGCCCACGTACAAGGTGCACAACTCGGTGTTCTACTGCGTGGCCAACATGCCCGGGTCGGTGGCCAACACCTCGACCTACGCGCTGACCAACGCGACGCTGCCGTACGCGGTCAAGCTCGCCAACCTCGGCTGGCAGGAGGCGCTGCGCGGCGACGCCCCGCTCGCGCTCGGTCTCAACACCCACGCGGGGCAGCTCACCTACGAGCAGGTCGCCCAGGCGCACGGCCTGCCGTTCGCGCGGGTCGCCGACCTGCTCGGTTAGCCGCCGCCGGCATCGCCCGCGACGCGCCTCGGATGTCAGGACAATCCGAGGCGCTTGCGGAGCTGCCGTGAGGTGGCGAGCACATGCTCGATCTCGCCCGGGGTCGGCCAGGGGGCGGTGCCTGGCCTCAGCAGGGTCATGCGCACCGAGCTGAGATGCTCGACGGCGGCCGCGTGCAGGCCGCTCTTCTCGGTCAGCCAGGCGATCACGTCGATGGGCTCTCTGAGCCGCCGGGTGAGCAGGTCCCAGGTGCCGAGGATCTCGGTGAGGTCGGCCATGCGCAGCATGGTGCCGCCCCGCCTGCCCGCCGCCGCGACGGCCAGCTCGGCGCGTGCCACCAGCTCCGGCTCCACGGGGCGGTCCCACACCGTCACCACCTGGTCGGACGTCCACCGCGAGGTGTCCGCGGGTCGCGCGCCGACGACCGGCTGCGGCGTGTCCGCGGGCCGGACGCCGATGACCGACTGCAGGGTGCTCAGCTCCGTCGCCGCACCCTGGTGCCCGTACATGGCGGCCTGGCGGAACCAGTGCTGCCCGCCCCGCAGGTCGTTGTGCTCGGCGATGAGGAGTAGGCCGAAGTTGTAGGCCGACTCGGGGTCGCCGCTGGCCGCCGCGCGGCCGAACCAGTGGCTGGCCGCGCGAGGGTCCTCCAGTTCGACGCAGACGAACCCCGCCATGCGCTGGTCCTCGACCCTGCCGAAGTGTGCGGCGCGCTCGAACCAGGCCCGGGCCGTACGCAGGTCGCGGCGCGCGAGGGCGAGCCTGCCGAGCTGCGAGGCGGCGGCCGGATGGTCGACCTTGGCCGCGAGGCGGTAGAGCGTCTCGGCGCCCTCCGGATCGCGGTCGGCGTGCAGGAGCCGCCCGAGGTAGTACGCGGCGTCGGCGTGCCCGCCCCTCGCGGCGTACTCCCACCACGCGCGCGCCTGCCCCTCGTCGCCCGCGGCGTAGCTCATGAAGGCGAGGTCGTGCGCGGAGGAGAGGTCTCCCGCCGAGGCCGCGCGGTGGTGCCAGTCGCGGGCGACGACGGGGTCGCCGACGTCCTCGCAGAGCAGGGCCAGCCTGCGGGTGGCCGGGCGCGACCCGGCGCCGGCGGCGCTCTCGAACCAGTGGCGCGCGCCGAGGACGTCTCCCCGCTGCTCCAGCAGCAGGGTGGCGAGGTTGACGGCGGCCTCGGCGTCCCCGGCGCCCGCGGCGAGCTCGTACCACGTGATCGCCTCGTCGAGGCTGCCGTGTTTCTCGTGCCAGACGCCGAGGTTGTAGGTGCTGTCGATGTTCCCGGCGCCCGCCGCCCGCTCCCACCAGTGGCGTGCCGCCGACCGGTCGCCTCTCTGGGCGTACAGGCGGCCGAGCCGGTGCGCGGCCCCCGAGTCGCCCGCCTGGGCGGCGCTCAGCAGGTCGGCCTCGCTGGGTTCCCGGAGTGACGCTTCGGGCGCACGGGGCATCGGCACGGCGGGCCACGCGACCGCCGCCTCCGGTTCACCATGCCACCACGTCATGGGGGACAGAGTCGCACGTGATCCAAAGAGATGGAACATAATCGACAGCTTCTTGCCGTCCGGCGGAACGCGTTTGACCCGCCCGCCACCAGGGATGTCACCGTCCCGGCACGGTCGCCGTGCCAGCGGACGGCGGTTTGCTTATGTTGATAAATCCGGCATACATCCCCATCCCGCATACGTAGCGGAGCCTGCCGGGGACCTGCGGCGCGAGCCGTACGGTGGCCGCGCCCGTCACCGGGAGCGTGATGTCCCGGCCCTGGATCGTCAGCGTGCGCGTGCATCCCTGGTTGTCCAGGGTGCGGAAGACGATGTCCGCGGGCCGCCCGGCCTCGATGGAGATCACGCCGGGACGGTAGCCCCGGGTCGTCGACCAGACGGTGACGACCTGGGTGCCGTCCGCCCTCGTCTGCGCGCCGGCGGTGGCGGTGGGGGGAGCGCCGAGATCGGGCAGCCACCCGCCGAGCCGCAGCCCCGCGAAGACGGTCACCGACCCGGCCACGAGCGCCGCCGCCGCGGCGAGGACCACGAGCCTGGTAGTGGCGATGCGGCGGACCAGCACGCCGAGCAGGGCGAACGCCGGGGCGGTGCCGGCCACGAACCCGGCCATGGCCGCCGCGCCGCCGAGCCAGGATCCGCTGGAGACCGCGATGACCTCGGTGCTGAGCGTGACCCCGCAGGGGATGAGGATGGTGGCCGCTCCCAGCAGCCCGGCTTTCATCCAGGGCGCCAGCCGCCCGAGGACCCCGGCCGGCGGTGACGGCGGGGGTGCCGGTGACGGTGCCGGCGAGGGGGGCGGCGAAGGTGACGGCGCGTGGTGTGAGGAGCATGCCTGGGCCCGGCCGGTGTTCCTGATGAGCCGGACGGCGAAGACGATCACGGCGGCGCCCGCCCCCACGAGGAGCACCGCCCTCGCCCCCGGCGGGATGCGCACCACGCCGCCCAGCAGGCCGAGCAGCGCCCCCGCCACCGCGTGGGACGCCAGCCGCCCCCCGATGAACGCCGGCACGACCGCGAGACCCGACCGGCGCTCCGAGCCGCCCCGGCGGCCGGTGAGGCCGATGAGGAGGCCTCCCTGCACCGCCGTGCACGAGGCGGTGCCCGCCAGCAGCCCGGCGGCGAGCCCCCCGGCGAAGAGCGCGGCGGGCGTCACGCTCGGCGGACCGGGGTCGCTCCGGCTCCGCGCGGTCGTACGGTCGGCTCCACGTGGTCCTCCTCCGTGAGTGTCTCCTCGCGGAACGTAACGGAGGGGGCGGGCCGGAGGCCAGTGACACTTCGCTAACCACCGCCCCTTTTTCCGTCACGACCGGCCACGACGACCCCCGGAGCCTCCGCCGCGGCCCGCCCGCTACTCCCAGGGGCGTACGCACGGCAGGGGACAGGGCATGCGAGGCCGAGCGGGTCGGCCCGCGCTCCGCGGGGTCAGAACCAGCCGGGCTTGACCAGGCCGGACTCGTAGGCGATGACGACGAGCTGGGCCCGGTCGCGGGCGTGGAGCTTCATCATGGCCCGGCTCACGTGGGTCTTGGCCGTGGCGGGCGCCATGAACAGCTTGGCGGCGATCTCGTCATTGGTCATACCGGTGGCGACCAGCGTGAGGACCTCGCGCTCGCGGTCGGTGAGCTGTTCGAGCCCGGCCGTGATGTGCGGCTCCTTCGCCCGCGAGGCGTACTCGGCGATCAGCCGGCGGGTCACGCTGGGCGACAGCAGCGCCTCGCCCACCGCGACGACGCGCACGGCCTGGATCAGCTCGGCCGGCTCGGTGTCCTTGACCAGGAAGCCGCTGGCCCCGCCCCGGAGCGCCTCGAAGACGTACTCGTCCAGCTCGAAGGTGGTGAGGATGATGACCTTGATGTGGTCGGGCATCTCGCGCGTCGCGGTGAGGCCGTCCATCCCCGGCATGCGGATGTCCATCAGCACCACGTCCGGCCGGTGCCGCTCGGCCAGCCTGACGGCCTCGGCGCCGTCGGACGCCTCGGCCACCACGGTCATGCCATCCTGGGCGTCGAGCAGGGCGCGGAAGCCCGCCCGCACGAGAGCCTGGTCGTCCGCCAGCAGGATCTTGATCACTCGGTTTCCTCGGGGGGTTCGGCGTCCGCCACGGGCGGGATCGGAAGGCGGGCCTCGACGAGGAAGCCGGCCTGATGGGCATGGGCGGTCAGCGAGCCGCCGAGGGCGGCGGCGCGCTCGCGCATCCCGGGGATGCCGTTGCCGCCCCCCTCGCCGGTCAGCGCGCTCGGCACGGTCGCGCCGCTGTCGGTGACGCGGACGCACAGCTCCTCCGGGCCGTACGCGATCGTCACCGTGGCCCGGGAGCCGGGCGCGTGCTTGGCGACGTTGGTGAGCGACTCCTGGATGATCCGGTAGGTCGCCCGCTCGACTCCGGCGGGCAGCGGGCGGGGAGTCCCCACGGTCTCCCTGGTGACGGACAGGCCCGTCCGCTCGATCAGCTCGTCGAGCTGGCCGAGGCCCGCCGCCGGCGATCGGGGGGCGCCGTCGCGCAGCACGCCGAGCACCGACCGCATCTCGGTGAGCACGTCCTTGCTGGCCTGCTTGATGGTCGCGAGAGCGGTGCGCGCCTGCTCGGGATGCTCGTCGATGAGGTGCAGGGCCGTGGACGCCTGGACGTGTATGAGCGAGATGCTGTGCCCGAGCACGTCGTGCAGCTCCTGCGCCATGGTCAGGCGCTCCTCGCTCGCCTGCCGCCTGGCCTCCTCCTCTTCGACCCGCTCGCGCTCCATGCGCTGCTCGCGCCGGGCGCGGGCCATCTCGGCCCCGGTGAGCACGACCAGGATGATCGCCCCGACACTCCCGTGGTGGAGCCAGCCCTGGGAGTGGGGGAGCAGCCAGGTGGCGTAGGCGAAGAAGAAGAGGAAGAGGACGCCACCCGCGGCCCACGCGGCCCGGCGATGCCCGGTCATGACCGCGTTGACGATCGCGAAGATGGGGCTGATGAACACGGGCCCGTAGGCGAAGCCCCCGTAGACGTAGACGCAGGTCGCCACGATCGTCACCCACAGCGTCGCCGCCGGGTGCGCACGGCGCGCGACCAGCGCGGCCGGGCCCACTGTGAGCAGCGCCAAGCCAAGGGTGTCGAGCGGGACCCGGGTGCCGGGGTCGGCCGGGTGGATCTGACCCCTCTGCGCGGCCATCGAACCCCAGACCTGCCCCATGGCCGCGAGCAACGGGAGCGTGGAGTCGAACCATTGGGGTCGTTTCGTGCGCACGTCCAGAACGGTACGTCAGCCCGCTGACCAGCGCATCGTCCCAGCGTGGCAGTCCCGCCTACGTTGCCCGGCGTACCGTGCGCCGCGACGGGAGCCCTGCGTTACACTCTGAACACTCCATGTGAACACCTCTGCCCGGCGGCATGGCCGCATGCGGACACTTTGATCACAATTGACCACGGTTGTGAAGCTATGAGTCAATGCTGGTGCGATCTAGGAATGAGGTCCAGCATGAGCTTTCGCCGCCTGGCCGTGCCCTTCGTAGGGGTCGCCGCCTCTCTGGCATTCGTCATACCGCCCGCCGCCGCCCGCGCGCCGGGCGACCCCGGTGCCCAGGGGCACGGGCAGCCGGCCAAGGTTCCCGTCGCCGAGGGGTACGGCGGAGCCGTCTCCACCGTCGACCTCGACGCGAGCAAGGCGGCGCTGAGCGTCCTGAAGCAGGGCGGCAACGCCATGGACGCGGCCGTCGCGGGAGCCGCCACACTGGGCGTGACCGAGCCGTACTCCGCGGGCCTGTCGGGCGGCGGGTTCCTGGTCTACTACGACGCCCGCCACGGCAAGGTCGTCACCTTCGACGGCCGCGAGAAGGCCCCCCAGGCGATGACGGAGACCTCGTTCCAGCAGAACGGCGTGGCCATCCCGTTCGACACCGCCGTGACCAGCGGCCTGTCGGTGGGCGTGCCCGGCAGCGTCGCGCAGTGGGAGCTGGCGCTGCGGCGCTTCGGCACCCTCTCGCTCAAGCAGGCGCTCCAGCCGGCGGTGGACGTCGCCACCAAGGGCTTCACGGTCGACCAGACCTTCTATGACCAGACCGCGCAGAACGCCGCGCGCTTCGCGGACTTCACCTCCACCGCCTCCCTCTACCTGCCGAACGGCGCGCCGCCGCCCGTCGGCTCGGTCTTCCGTAACCCCGACCTCGCCGCGACCTACCGCGAGCTGGGCCGGCGCGGCGGCGACTGGCTGTACGGCGGCAAGCTCGGCGAGGAGGTCGTGGCGACCGTCAAGTCGCCCCCGGTGAGGCCGGGCTCCACGCGGGTGGTGCGGCCGGGCCTGATGGAGGTCTCCGACCTGCGGGCCTACCGTGCGCTTGAGCGCGCTCCGAGCAAGATCGGTTACAACGGCATGGACGTGTACGGCATGGCGCCGCCTTCCTCCGGCGGTTCCACGGTCGGCGAGGCGCTGAACATCCTCGAAGCCCTGCCCAAGGTCGGCGTCCACGAATACCTGGAGGCCTCCCGCCTCGCCTTCGCCGACCGCAACAAGTTCGTGGGCGACCCGGCCTACGTCGACGTGCCGCTCAAGGGGCTGCTGTCCGACGGGTTCGCCAAGGAGCGCGCCTGCCTGATCGGCGAGGTCGCGATGCCGAACCCCGCCGCGCCCGGGTCCCCCGACGGCTCGTACGGCGGGTGCCAGATCGAGGGCAAGCCGCTGGCGGCCGACGAGGCCGCCAAGACCGGAGGATCCGGCGCCGCCGAGAAGCCTGAGGGGCCCGAGACCACCCACCTGGTCGTGGCCGACCGCTGGGGCGACGTCGCGGCGTACAACATCACGATCGAGCAGACCGGCGGCAACGGCATGGTCGTCCCCGGCCGGGGCTTCCTGCTGAACAACGAGCTGACCGACTTCACCTTCGGCCCGGCCCCCGGCGACCCGAACCTCCCGGCCCCCGGCAAGCGGCCCCGCTCGTCCATGGCCCCGACGATCGTGCTGAAGAACGGCAAGCCTCTCCTCGCGGTGGGCTCGCCGGGCGGCGCGACGATCATCACGACGGTGCTGCAGATCCTCGTCAACCGCTACGAGTTCGGCATGTCCCTGCCCGACGCGATCGCCGCGCCGAGGGGCAGCCAGCGCAACGCCGCCGCGACGCAGGCCGAGCAGGGTTTCATCGACCGCTACGGAGCCGAGCTGACCGCCAAGGGCCACACCCTGACGATCGCCCCCGGCCCGCCGGTCGGGGAGATCGGCGCGGCCACCGGGCTTGAGTTCCTCGGTCGTGGCAAGGTCCAGGCGGCCGCGGAGCCGTCCCGCAGGGGCGGGGGCAGTGCCCTGGTGGTCTCCGCGCGGCCCTAGCGGATCAGCTCGTAGGCCTCCGGCTTCACGTTCCGGGTTCGCGCCCAGAACTCGAACGTGAAGCCGGGCCACAGCGTGCGGTTCCTGCCCTTGTCGTCGAGGTACCAGCTCACGCAGCCGCCCTCGGACCAGACCAGGCGCTCCAGCCGTTCCTGGAGCCTGTCGTTGTACGCCCGCTGCGCCTCGGGCCGGACGTCCAGTGCCCTCGCCCGGGTGGACGACAGCAGGCGCAGGCAGGACATGACGTACCGCACCTGGGCCTCGATCATGAAGACGACCGAGGTGTGCCCGAGCCCGGTGTTCGGGCCGAGCAGGAAGAACAGGTTGGGGAAGCCCGCCGTGGCGGTGCCGAGGTAGGCCTGGATGCCGTCGCGCCACGCGTCCTGGATCTTCAGCCCGTTCCTGCCGATGATCCGCTGCTCGGCCAGCGCTTCGGTGACCTTGAAGCCGGTGCCGTAGATGATCACGTCCACCGGGTGCTCCCTGCCGGTCGCGTCGACGACCGAGTGCTCGCGGATCTCGGTGATCCGGTCGGTGACCAGCTCGACGTCGTCGCGGCAGAGGGCGGGGTAGTAGTCGTCGGAGAGCAGGATGCGCTTGCAGCCGATGGTGTAGCCGGGCGTCAGCTTGGCGCGCAGCTCCGCGTCGGGCACTTGGGCGGTCAGGTGGCGTTCGGCCACCGCCTGGTGGACCTTCATCAGGCGCGGGTCGACGGTGAACCCGAGGGCGCGGGTCTCCAGGAGCCAGTAGACCCCGGTGCGCAGCGCCCGCCCGGCCAGGGGCAGTGTCCTGAGCGCCTTGCGGGTCCGCTTCGAGAGCGGGATGTCGGGCTTCGGCTGGATCCACGGGGCGGTCCGCTGGAAGACGTGCAGCCGCTCGGCCCGGCCGGCGATCTGGGGGACGAACTGGACGGCGGAGGCCCCGGTGCCGATCACCGCGACGCGCTTGCCGGTCAGGTCGCAGGAGTGGTCCCAGCTCGCGGAGTGGAACGACGGTCCGGCGAAGGTCTCCCGTCCGGGGATCTCCGGGAGGGACGGGACGTGCAGGGCCCCGATGCCCGAGACCACCGCGTTCGTCGTGAAGGTCGCGCCGTCGCCGGTGCTCACCCGCCAGCGGTTGGTCTCGTCGAGGTATTCGAGCCCGCTGACTTCCTTCCCGAAGCGGAAGTGGGGCGCGAGGTCGTACTTCTCCACGCATGCCCGCATGTAGTCCCAGATCTCCTGCCGCGGGGCGAACAGCCGCGTCCACTCGGGGTTGAGCTCGAAGGAGAAGGAGTACATCGGGGAGGGAACGTCGCAGGCGCATCCGGGGTAGGTGTTGTCGCGCCAGGTGCCGCCGAGGTCGGAGTCCTTCTCGAGGATGACGAAGTCGTGGTACCCGGCGTCCTTGAGCTTGATCGCCATGCACAGCCCGGCGAAGCCGGAGCCGATGATCGTGATGCCGGGGCCCGTGGCCGCCATGCCATCTCCTTCACCCCGTATTGGACTCAGGTCTAATTTAGACACCGGTGTCGTCCTGGTCCATCCCCACCTTGAATCGGCCTTACAGGGATATTTCCGGGTACGGGAAAAGCGCCGACGGCGCGAGGCCGGCGGCGCGGGCTGCTACGCGCGGCCGGGCCCTACCGGAGGAGCAGGAAGACGACCACGGCGACGACGATGACGGCGGCGACCACGGCGATCGCGGGAACCAGGTAGGACCGCTGCGGCGCGACGGGCTCGGGCTCCTGGCGCTGCGCGAAGGCCTTGAACTGCTGGGTGTTTCCCGCAGGGTCAATCTGAGGTTCGGACATGGGCATGACTTTATCGACCACGGAGGTGACTTGACGCTGTTTATGCCACTTCGGCCTCACTCCGTGGAACCGATCCCCGATCGGCTGTGCCCGCCGTGCCTGAGCAGGACCGGAGACGGGACCACGGGGCAGGGCGGATAGCGTGGGGGCATGCTCCGGACGTTGTTCTCGCCCCGCCTCGTGGGCCTCCACCTGGTGACGATCGGGGTGCTGATCTCGTTCACCTTTCTCGGGCGCTGGCAACTGGGAGTGTTCGAGGAGTCCGGGCGTCCCCACGTCGTGATGGACCCGGCGCCGGTCGCGCTGTCCACGCTCGTCGAGGCCGGCAGCCGCGTGCCCGTGGAGGCGATAGGCCGCAAGGTCACCGCGCAGGGCACGTTCGACGCGTCACGTCAGCTGCTCGTGGCGGAGCGCGCGCCCACCGTGGAGGCAGGCGGCGGCGCGAGCAAGGACGCCGGCTACTGGCTGCTGACCCCTCTGAAGCTGGCCGGCGGCACTCTGGTGCCCGTCGTGCGCGGGTGGGTCGCGTCCCCGGCCGACCCGGCGACGGCCGTACCGGCGGGGACGGTCAGCGTGAGCGGGCGCCTGCAGCCGTCCGAGCCCACGGACTTCGCCAGGAGGCGGACCTCCCCGCTCCCGGCGGGCCAGGTGGCGACCGTCTCGACGTCAGAGCTGATCAACGTCTGGCAGGGCGTCCGGCTGCAGGACGGGTTCGTGGTGGCCACGGCGCCGGTCTCCCGGGCGCCGGCCTCTCGTCTGGTGGACGCCCCCCCGCCCACCGAGGGGGGCGGCTTCGCCTGGCGGAACCTCGCCTACGCCGCCCAGTGGTGGATCTTCGCGGCGTTCGCCGTCTTCATGTGGTTCCACTTCGTACGGGACGCCGTGCGTGCCGGCCGGGCCGCCGGCGCCCCCGCGCCCGAGCTCAGCGCGTCCCCGCAGGGCTGACCACCCCCATGCCCGGATATCGTGTGGTGACCGCTCTCCAAGCGAGGTAATGATCACTGTGGAATCCGCGCTCAAGCCCTTCCGGGTGATGGCCTACATCGTCGGCTGCATGCTGCTCGCGCTCGTGGGCGCCATGGTCGTGAAGTACGTCTTCGGCAACGCCACGCCCGTCGCCGTCGTCGGCCCCGTGCACGGCTTCATCTATGCCGTGTATCTCCTGACCGCGCTGAACCTAGGGCTCAAGGCACGCTGGTCCTGGCCGTACATCCTGGGCGTGCTGCTGGCCGGCACCGTGCCGTTCCTGTCGTTCTTCATCGAGCGCAAGGTGACTCAGCGCGTGCAGGAGCAGATCGCCGTCGCCCCTGCCTGACCGCGCTTCGAGCACCAGCCCGGCTGATCGCGGACGACCGCGTGCGCGGACGGTCGTCCCGTCCCGTCCGGTCACGCGGTCGTCGTGCCGGTGATCAGCGGCCGATCTGCCGCCGCCGGATCCGGCGGAGCCGGGTGCGCTGCGACTCGTCCAGCATGAAGTACACCACCACGGGCCCGGCCAGCACGGCCAGGACCAGAACCCATGCGACCAGGGACGGCAGCAGGAGAAGGGCGAGTACGGAGGCGATCCCCGCGCCCACGTAATACTTTGCGACTGGCGACATGGCCGGGCCTTTCTCTTCGCCGAGCGGGGGTGGTCCCCACCGCCCATTCTGCGTCGTCCCTCCAACGTGTGGCCGCCCGGCCCGAGTTCCATTCGCGGCGCCGCCGGGATTCGGGGGCCGGTGCCGTGTGGGGTGGCTAGTCGGCGAGGGCCTTGAGCGTCGCCTCGCCGCAGGGGTCGGCGTCGGTGCTGACGGGCACGAGCGCGACCTCGTCCACACCCGCCTCCGCGTAGGCGTCCAGGCGGTCCATGATCTCGACCGAGTCGCCGATCAGCGCGACCGACTCCAGCAGGGCGTCCGGGATCGCGGCGAGCAGGTCCCGGGGGTGCGGCAGGGTCCGGGCGTACCGGACCACGTCCCCGAAGCCGGCCTCGGTGAACATCTCGCCGTACCCCGGGGCGGCCAGGTAGGGCACCACGCCGCGCCGGATCTGCTCGATCGCGGCCGGGCCGGGATCCACCGCCGCGGTCACCCAGGCGGCGGCCCGCGTGGCGGGCGTGAGCAGGCGCAGGTCGGTGATCAGGCGGGCGGCGGAGGCGGGGGTGAGGAGGTTGAGCACCATGCGATCCGCGAGCGCGGCCGTGGCCACCGCGCCGGGGCCGAAAGCGGCGACGGTGAGCTCCGACCGGGGTGCGGGCAGCCGTAGCCGGTAGCCCTTGCTGGAGACCCGGGTACCCGGGAAGTCGGACCTCTCCCCGTCGAGCAGAGGCCGCAGCGCCTGGACGGCCTCACGTAGCGCCGTGCCCGAACCGGCCCTGGACCGCCCGTGCCACTCCTCCACGACCATCGGGCTTGAGGTGCCGAGCGCGACGTTGACCTGCCTGCCCGTGAGCTCCGCGACCGAGGCGGCTCCCATCGCGATCATCATGGGGTCCCGCACGCTCACCGCCAGCGGCCCCACCGTGAGCGCGGCCCGGCCGGTACGCGCGCCGATCGCCGTGGCGAGGGCGAAGGCGTCGTACGTCGCCATCTCGCCGACCCATACCTCGGGGTAGCCGAGCTCGTCCGCGATCTGAGCGGTCCGAACCGCCTCGTCCGCCGGGCGGTCCTGCCACAGCCCGAGGGAGACGCTGAGCCTCATGTGTAATGCTCCTGCCATAGCCCGGGGGAGCCGTCGTGCCTCGTACGGCATGCCCCCGACACCGTCCTTGCGAGACGCTTAGTCAACCTCATACGGGACACTCCTCACCACTTCCATTTGATTCCGTTTTATGGGTCATATACGTATCTGCTTGGTTACTCCGGCTCAGCGCAGCTGGTCCGATCTGACCCAGGTGGCGTGGAAGCCGAGGGGGACGCGCCGCGGGATCAGGACCCGCGCGATCGGCCCCGCCGTGAGGTCGGAAGCGGAGAGGATCTGGACCTCCGAGGTGCCCTCACGCTCGTCGGTGACGAAGGTCACGAGATAGCCCTCGTCCTCACCGGTCGAGCCGTCGCGGGGAGCGAACGGCGCCTCGCTGCCGTAGCGGTGCTCGCCGAAGCGGTGCACCTGCTTCTCGCCGGTCACGTTGTCGTAGCGCACGAGGCCGTCGAACAGGTTGGTGTCGGCGTCCATCACGGACACGTTGTACGCGTATCGCGTGGCATATCCGGTCTGCCGGGCGTCGATCGACGGGAACTCGGTGTTGTGGCCCTCGTCCACGAAACCCTCCGAGGTCCGCCCGGTGCGCAGGTCGAAGCGGTACCGGTACATCCGGGCGTCGAGCTTGAGGTACGACAGCATGCGCGCCAGGGGGCCGCCGTCGCCGCTGGGAGCCGGGCGCGACACCCGGCAGACGTCCATGGTGATCTCGTCCACGGACTCCCAGGCGTTGACCACGTGGTAGATGTAGCAAGGCTTGGCCTCGAACCAGCGGATCTCGTTCGCGAGGCCCCGGCGGGGTATGACGCCGAAGCGCGAGGGCAACTCGCGGTCGAAGGTCAGCCTGTACCTTCCCTGCCGCGCGGCGTCGAGGTCCTGGTAGAGCGGCAGGTCCATGAGGACCGCGTGGTTCTCGGTGATCGCCATGTCGTGCGGCAGCCGGGCTCCGGGGAGGTCCGGCTCCACGCAGTGCTCGACCTCGCCTCCCGCGCCGACCACCCCGTACCTGAGGTACGGCTTCCGCGGCCCGTAGTCGAACCAGAACAGCTCGCCCGTGCGCTCGTCGACCTTCGGATGGGCCATGAAGTCGCCGGTCAGCGTGTCCAGGAAGGTCTGGGCGCCGAGGGTCTCCAGCGAGAGCGGGTCGAGCGAGTACGGCGACCCGCACAGGTACCACGTGGCGAGCACCTTGCCCCGGTGGAAGATCACATCGGTGTTGGCGGAGTCCTTCAGGTTGAGCCCGCGGGTGTTGCCGAACGGATTGCCCTTCGGGCTCTCCATGACACCGGTCCACAGCGACCTCCCGGCGGCGGACTCGGCCTCGAAGGCGCTGGTGCGCACGTAGCGGTTGCGGTAGCGCGCGCGGCCGTTCTCGAAGTGCATGGCGTGGACCATGCCGTCGCCGTCGAACCAGTGGTAGCGGCCCCTCATCGGGTGGCGCGCGTTGGGCCCGTTGCGCAGGTAGACGCCGTTCAGGTCGCGGGGGATCTCGCCGATGACCTGGAGATCATCTGCGGTGATCTCGTCGTGTACCGGTGCGTAGACACCGAGGAGATACGGGTTCGGCTCGCCCGACTCGTCCATCACCGTCGCGACCGCCGTCGGCTGTTCCCTCATCACTGGAAACTACGATAGAAAAAGTCAGCTAGTCAACGCGCCTGCCAGGCCTCCCGTCCGGGGAGCGCTGTTCAGAGTCGGCGCGGTGGAGACGAAGGAGCCGCCGGTGATGGCCGCAGGCCGCGATCAGGACGGCGGGGACAGCGCCGATCTCAATACCGATCTCAGCGCCATAGGGCGTGCGCTGGGCATCCTCGGCGACCGATGGGTCCTGCTCATACTCCAGCGGGCCTTCCTCCTGCGGATCCGCACCTTCGCCGCGTGGCGCGACGAGCTCGGCATCTCCGAGTCCGTGCTCGCGGCCCGGCTCAAGGAACTGGTGAAGCACGGCATCTTCGAGACGGCCGCCTACCGCGACGGCCGCATCCGCTACGAGTACCGGCTGACCGGCAGGGGGCTGCGGCTGTGGGCCTTCCTCGTCGCGATCCACAGCTGGGAGCGCGACTGGGCCGACCGTCCCGACCTGCTCACGCTGACCCATGACGCCTGCGGGAACGACGCGCGGCCGTACCTGGCCTGTGGGGCGTGCCGCGAGCCGATGTCCGCCCGGGACACCCACACCGAGCGCGGCCCCCTCGCGACGTTCGCCCGCGTCGGGGTGCCGCGCCACCACCGCCGCACCGTGCGCGGCGACGACAGGGCCGACTTCCTCGGCTACTGCCCCCACTCGATGGAGATCCTGGGCGACCGCTGGAGCACCACGATCCTGGCGGCGGCCTTCCTCGGCATCCGGCGCTTCGTCGACTTCCAGGGCGAGTTCGGCATCGCGCCGTCGGTGCTCACCGAGCGGCTCAAGCGGTTCGTCGAGCTCGGGGTGCTGCGGACGGATTCGTACCGGCTCTACCGGCTCACCGACAAGGGGCTCGCCTTCTTCGAGGTCTTCGCCTTCCTCACCGACTGGGCCCAAAGGGAGCTGCCCGCTCCGGAGGGGTCCGGCCTGACCATCACGCACAAGCCCTGCGGCGCCGCGCTGCGCCCCGTCCTGCTGTGCCGGGCGTGCCACCAGGCGCTGGAGCGCCGTGAGGTCCACTTCGACGTGCCGGAGCACCTGCGCCCCCCGCCTTTCACCGCTTCCTCCGGCGAGGATGTGCCCGCCCGCCATTGACCTGCTGGCTTCTGTCTTCGTAGTGTCGCTCCATCCACGATGGGAGTCGCGATGAGGCTGCACCCCCCACAGCGTGTTGAGCGCTTCACTTCGGGTGGATGGTGGACCGGCGACACCGTCGACGGGCTGTTCAGGGAGCAGGTGAGCACGCGGCCGGACGCCGTCGCGATCGTCGACCCGCTCAACAAGCCGAGCCTGATGGACGGCCCGGCCCGGCGGCTGACCTGGGCCCAGCTGGGCGCGGAGGCCGACAGGATCGCCGCGGTCCTGCTGGAGACCGGTGTCGTCCAGGGTGATGTCGTGGCCGTCCAGCTTCCGAACAGCGTGGAGCTCGCGGTGACGTTCCTCGCGGTGGCCAGGATCGGCGCCGTGGTCACCCCCCTTCCTGTGCAGTACCGCGAGTACGAGCTGGCGCAGGTCATCCCGCCTGCGGCGGTCAAGGTGTTCGTCACCGCCGAGCGCGTCGGCGACCGGGACAACGCCGAGATCGTCCGCAGGCTCGACGTGCCCTCGCCCCCGATCGTGCTCGCCTGGGGCGATCCCGCCCGGGACCTGGAGACCGCGATCGCCGACCCCGCGATGCTCGCCGCCCACCTCAAGGGCCTCGACACCGACCCGAACGACCGCGTGACCATCTGCTGGACCTCGGGCACCGAGGCGACGCCCAAGGGTGTGCCCCGCTGCCACTACGACTGGTTCGCGGTCGAGTCGAACACCACCGCCGCGCCCGCGCTCACCGGGGACGACGTGGTGCTCAACCCGTTCCCGATGGTCAACATGGCCGGCATCGGCGGCGTCTTCCTGCCCTGGCTGCGCACCGGGTTCCAGATGGTCCAGCACCACCCGTTCGACCTGCTCGTCTACCTCGACCAGATCACCGACGAACGGGTCACCTACACCCTGGCCCCGCCCGCGCTGCTCATGATGCTGCTGCAGAAGCCCGAGGTGCTCGACCGGTATGACATCTCCTCGCTGACGCGCATCGGCTCGGGGTCCGCTCCGCTGCCCCCGTGGATGGTGAAGGGCTGGCAGGAGCGGTACGGCGTCGCCGTCATCAACTTCTTCGGCTCCAACGAGGGCATCGCGCTGCTCTCCGACCCGGTGAACATCCCGGACCCCGAGGAGCGCGCACGGTTCTTCCCGCGGCCGGGCGTCCCCGGAGGCGCCTGGCCCGGGACCCTCGCCGCCACCCGCGTGAAGCTGGTGGACCCCGTCTCCGGTGAGGAGATCACCGAGCCGGGCCGGCCGGGAGAGCTGCACCTCTCCGGGCCCACCGTCTTCGCCGGCTACCTCGCCGGCACGGCCGGCGCGGACCCCTTCGACGAGGAGGGCTACCTCGTCACCGGTGACGTGTTCGAGATCGACGGCCCGGACGGCCGCTACCTTCGGTACGTCGACCGCGCGAAGGATCTGATCATCAGGGGCGGCATGAACATCGCCCCCGCCGAGCTGGAGGCCATGCTGGCCGGGCACCCCGCCGTCGTGGAGGTGGCGGTCATCGGGTACCCGGACGAGGTGCTGGGCGAGAGGGTGTGCGCGGTCGTCGCGCCACGGGACGACGTCGACCTGCGCTCGCTCGTGGACTTCCTCAAGGAGAAGGGCATCGCCTCCTACAAGCTCCCCGAGCGGCTGGAGATCGTGGAGGGCCTGCCGCGCAACGCCGTGGGCAAGATCCTCAAGCGGGACCTGCGCGCGCGGCTCTGAGGTGAAAGATTCAGCTCCTTTCCGCGCCGTCCGAGGTCGGTGACGGCCGGGCGGCGACGTCGTTGACACCTGGACGCGCGCGGAGAACCATCGGCGGTCGAGCGCAGCAGAGCGATCCCGGTCCGGCGTATGGGAGCGCTCCCATTGCTAGAGGGCCTCCGTAGAAAGCGAGCGATCCATGAGTGCTCCCGTCCCCGGCCGTCCGTTCCCACCGCCGAGACCCGTGCCCACGCGGCCGGGCCGGCGGAGCGCGAGGCGGGAGATCCTCGCCATCGTCGCCATGCTGGCCGCCGTCGCCGCCGTGCTCCTGCCGGTCCGCGCCGCCTCTGCCGCGGACCCCGGCTGCCGGGTGGACTACACCGTGAACCAGTGGAGCGGCGGGTTCACCGCGTCGGTCAAGGTGACCAACCTCGGTCCGGCCGTCACCGCCTGGGAGGTGCGGTGGACGTTCGGCGGCGACCAGAAGGTCACCTCGGCGTGGAACGCGAAGCTGACGCAGACCGGAGCCGCCGTGAGCGCCGCCAGCCTGGCGTACAACGGCTCGCTGCCGACCGGCGGGGCGGCGGACTTCGGCTTCCAGGGCACGTGGGCGGCGTCGAACCCGGTCCCGGCGGGCTTCACCGTCAACGGCGTCCCCTGCAACGGCTCCGGCACGCCGACGCCCACCCCCACCGTCACGCCCACCCCGACCGTCACCCCCACGCCTACCCCGAAACCGACTCCCACCCCGACTCCCACCCCCACGCCTACCCCGACACCCACGCCCTCGGTGCCCGCCGGGTGCTCGGGTGCCGTGGTCTGCTCGGGGTTCGACGACCAGGCGGGCTCCACGCCCAGCGGTGACTGGCAGGTCGTGACGCCCAACTGCCAGGGCACCGGAACGGCCACGATCGACGCGTCCACCGCGCACAGCGGCGCCAAGTCCCTCCGGGTGAACGGCGGAGGCGGGTACTGCAACCACATCTTCGTCGGCACCACCAAGAACGTCTCCACCGTCGGGCCCGTGGTGTACGCGCGGATGTGGGTGAGGCACACGACCGCTCTTCCCCCATCGCACGTCACCATGATCACGATGGCGGACGCCGCCAACGGCAACAAGGACCTGCGCATCGGCGGGCAGAACAGCGCTCTGCAGTGGAACCGCGAGTCCGACGACGCCACCCTGCCCGAGCAGAGCCCCACGGGTGTCGCGCTGAGCACGCCGCTGCCCACCGGTCGCTGGGTCTGCCTGCGCTACCAGATCGACACCACCAAGCAGGCGATGAGCACGTGGGTGGACAACCAGGAGGTAGCCGGCCTGCACCTGGACCAGACGCCCACCCGCGACGTCGACTCCCAGTGGCTCAGCCGTACGACGCCGCCGCGCCCGGCGACCCTGCGCCTCGGCTGGGAGAGCTACGGCGGTGACGCGGACACGCTCTGGTTCGACGACGTCGCGTTCGGCTCCGCACCGATCGCCTGCTGACGTGGGCCGGGCCCGGAACGGTGGCCGCGAGCCGTTCCGGGCTTTCAGGCGGAGCCCGCGAGCCACTTCTCGTGCGCCTCGTTCAGCCGCTTCCACAGGCCGGCCTTCGCCTGCGGGGTGACGTCGTCCAGGTGCAGCCCGAAGACGTCGGCCAGCGCCTCGAAGTAGTCGCGCCGGCTCGACACGATCGACGTCCCCTCCTCGGAGCCGAGCCGGGACAGCACCAGCCCGCGCATGGAGTCGACCCCCGCGGCGTCGCGCCGCTGCGCGCACAGCACCTGGCGGAACCCCGACTCCGGCGAGGTCGACAGATACCGGTGTTTCTCGGTGAAAGCCGACATCGGCGTGGCCTCCGGGCGGAAGTCCATCCCCAGGAAGCTGCCGCGCGGATCGTGGTCGAACCGCCAGCCGCCCGGCTCGGCCTCGGAAGGCCGCAGGCCGTACACGAAGGGCCCCTGCCGGTAGACGCCCTCGACGAGGGGGAGCGGCTCGTGGATCCCGTCTCCCAGGCCGAGGTCGATGAACCAGACGCCATCTGGGCATTCGGCCGACGGCAGCCCCGACACGGTAAGCGCGAGGTGGTTGCCGACGGCCCCCGCCGGGTTCTCCGCGGAGCTCTGGACACCCCCCATGTGCCGCGTGACCTGGTAGCCCAGCTCGGCGAGCAGCAGCGAGAACGCGCCGTTGAGATGGAAGCAGTAGCCGCCCCGGCCGCCGAGGACGCGCCCGGCCGACTCCATCGGGTCGACCGTCGTCGGATGGTCCAGCCAGATGTGGAAGAACTCGTACGGCACGCGCTCGACGTGGGCCGTGTGCAGCCGCACCAGTGACTCCACGCTCGGCGGGCCGGCGGGCACGTCCAGCCCGATGCGGCGGAGATAGGCGGGTACGTCCAGAGATCGTGTCACGGGCCAAGCTAACCAATGCTGCATCGGATCTGCACATATCAGCCCGGTTTGTCTGCACGAGACCGTTCTAGGCTTCCGAGCGTGACAGACCAGCGGCGCATTCTCGTGGTCGAGGACGACGGCACCATCGCGTTGGCCCTGCAGAGCCGGCTCGTCGCCGAGGGCTTCGACGTCCGCATCGCGGGGGACGGCGAGGCGGCGCTCGCGGCGTACGCGAGGGCGGAGCCGGACCTCGTCGTGCTCGACAGGCTGCTTCCGGGCCTCGACGGAGTGGAGGTGTGCCGCCGCATGCAGGCCGCGCGGCCCGTCCCGGTGCTGATGCTGACCGCGCTCGGCGAGGAGACCGACCTGCTCGTCGGGCTCGGCGTCGGCGCCGACGACTACCTCACCAAGCCGTTCAGCATGCGCGAGCTCGTCGCGAGGATCCACGCGCTGCTGCGCAGGGTCGAGCGGGCGGCCCAGCTCGCGCACGAGGACACCGTCATCCGGGTCGGCGACGTCGAGATCAACACCGCCGAGCGCAGGGTGTTCGTACGCGGGGTCGAGGCCCAGCTGACGCGCACGGAGTTCGACCTGCTGAGGCGCCTCGCGGAACGTCCCGGCCACGTCTTCGAGCGCGAACGGCTGCTCTCCGACATCTGGGGCTTCTCGGAGGCCGCGGCCACCCGCACGGTCGACAGCCATGTACGCGCCCTGCGCCGCAAGCTCGGCGCGGGGATCGTCCGTACGGTCCACGGCGTCGGATACGCACTGGTCAAGCCGTGAGGCCGCTCGACTTCCTCGGCCGGATCAAGGTCAAACTGGGGCTGGTCATCCTGCTGGCGGTGGCCACGGCCTTCGCCCTCAACGAGTACGGCCGCCTGCTCGGCATCGTCCCGGCCGTGCGCATGGGCCTCGCGGCGTTCCTCAGCCTCGGCATGGTCCAGCTGATCGGCCGGGGCATGACCGGGCCGCTGCGCGAGATGGCCGCCGTCGCCCAGATCATCGCCAAGGGCCGGTACGGGATGCGGGTCAGGGCGACATCCCGGGACGAGGTCGGCGAGCTGGCGCGGGCCTTCAACGCGATGGCGGCGGACCTGGAGGAGGTGGACCGGCAGCGCCGCGAGCTGGTCGCCAACGTGAGCCACGAGCTGCGTACGCCCATCACCGGGCTGCAGGCCGTGCTGGAGAACGTCGTGGACGGCGTGTCACCGCCCGACCTCGCCACGCTCAGCACGGCCCTGGCCCAGACCGAGCGCCTCGGCCGCCTGGTGGCCCAGCTGCTCGACCTGTCGAGGCTGGACTCCGGCGCCCGGCCCATCGAGCCGGAGCTGGTGGAGCTCGGACCGCTGTGCGGCCAGGCCGTACGGGAGGCGAGCCTCGCGCGTGACGACGTGTCGCTGTCGAGCGCGGTGTCTCCCCGGCTCGGCGTCCAGGCCGATCCCGCGCTGCTCGGCCAGGTGCTGGCCAACCTGCTGGACAACGGCGTACGGCACAGCCCGCCCGGCGGAATGGTCTGGCTCGAAGCACGGCCGAAGGGGGCGGGCGTACGGCTCAGCGTGACCGACCAGGGGCCGGGCATCCCCGAGCCGGAGCGACCCCGGGTGTTCGAGCGGTTCTCCCGCCTCGACACCGCGCGGGCGGCCGACGCGGGCGGCGCGGGCCTGGGCCTCGCCATCGTCAAGGAGATCGTCGAACTGCACGGCGGCTCGATCAGAGTCGCCGACTCCCCGGTCGGCTGCCGCATGGTCGTCGACCTTCCCGGAAGGACGACTGCCATGAGTGACGCGCCGGACGAGCTGGGAGAACCGCCCCAAGCCGACCAGACCACCGCCGCACCGGCCGCACCCAGGGCGAGCCGCGACGCCGAACACCTCCCCGAGCCCCAGCCGACCCCGGTGAAAGAGCTCCTCCCCGAGGCGAAGGAGAGCCCTGTCAAAGAGCTCTCACCCGAAAGGGAGGTGAGCGGTCGCGAAGAGGGCTCACCTGAACCCCCCCATGCCGCTGAGCGTGAGCCCCTTCAGGTCCGGAGCGAGGCTCTCCACGCCGAAGCCCCTTCTGCCGCTGAGCCGCTCGCAGTGAAGGCCGAGTGGGACCGCTCCGGTATGGACCCGCTCACCTACGGGGGCGAGCGGGTCCGTACCGAAGGCGTGCCGGTCCCCACCGGGGCGGGGCGGGACACGTTGGTGCCGGACGTTCGTGCCGAAGGCGTGCCGGTCCCCACCGGGGCGGGGCCGGACACGTTGGTGTCGGACGTTCGTGCCGCCGCGCCCCCGGCCCCGCAGATGTCTTCAGGCATGGGCGCCGGGATCGCGGGCGGGCTGCTGGGGCTCCTCTGCGGGTTCGTCGTGGGGCTGTGTATGGCGTTCTTCGTGGGGTTCTTCTTCGGCGGGCTCTACGGGGTGGCGACGATGCTGCTCTTCACCGCGGGGGGAGCCGTGCTGGGCGCCCGCCTGGCAACCGTGACCGCGCACTCGCGGCCCGTCCCCCAGCCGATGCCCGGCTCGCAGCCGGGATACGGGCCTGTGCCCGCTTCCCAGCCTGGGGATGGACCGGCCCCCGGCTCCACACCGGGGGCGCAGGTGGTGTCGCGGCCGGGGGCGGAGTACGTGCCGCCGCCGCTGTTCCCGCGTCCGGACCTGCCCGAGACGCCTCGCAGGCTGCTGTTCCTGGCCGCGGCGGTCGGGCTCCTGGCGGCTGTCGCGCTGCCGGACAGCAGGCCGGGGCTCGGGACCGTGCTCGTGGCCGTCGCCGCCGGCGCGGCCGTGCTTCCCGCGGCACGTCACCGGATCACTCCGTGGACGGTGGGGTTCGGCCTCCTGGCGTACGCGCTGGTCGCCGTCGCCCTTTTCCGGGACGCGGACTGGATGGTCGCCCCCATGCTCCTCGCCGGCTTCGGGGTCGCCGCGCTCGCGGTGTCGGGAGGCGGTCGCGGCTGGCTCGGAGTGATCAGGGGAGGGCTGTCGGTCGTCCTCGCGGTGCTGCCGCTCCCGTGGTTCCTCGCGGCGCCGCTCAAGGGGTTCAACCGGCGCCGCGTCGGGCCCGTACTGGCCGCGCTCGGCCTGACCGCGGTGCTGATCGTCGTGTTCGGGCTGCTGTTCGCCTCCGCCGACGCGGTGTTCTCGTCCTTCGTCGCGGACCTGTTCACCGTCCCGGCGTGGGCCTCGTCCCTGCCGTTCCGGATCTTCGTGTTCGTGGTGTTCGCCGCGCTGGTGGGGGCGGCGACGCTCGTCGCGCTGAGGCCCCCGGTCGAGCCGCCCACGCCCAACCTGCGGGGGAGCGTGAGCAGAACCCTGTGGATCACCCCGCTGGTGGCGCTGAACCTACTGTTCGCCGCCTTCGTCGGCGTGCAGATCACCACGCTGTTCGGCGGCAACCGCAAGGTCGTGGAGACGGCGGGCCTGACCTACGCGCAGTACGCGAGGTCGGGCTTCTTCGAGCTGGTCACAGTCAGCGTGTTCGTGCTCGGCCTCGTCGCCGTGGCCGCCGGCGTGCTCGCGCCCAGAGGCAGGGAGCGCTGGCTGCTCGCCGGGCTGCTCGGCCTGCTGTGCGGCCTCACGCTGGTCATCCTCGCCTCGGCACTGCACCGGCTCGGGCTCTACACCGACGCCTACGGCCTGTCGCGGCTGCGGGCGTCGGTGGGGGCGACCATCTGGTGGCTCGGCGCGGTGTTCGCGCTCGTGATCGTCGCCGGGGGCATGCGGCTGGCGGGCGAGAGGATCGGCTGGCTCCCGCGCGCGATGGTGCTGCTGACGGGACTGTCGCTGGTGGTCTTCGCCGTCTGGAACCCCGACCTGCGGGTCGCCGAGACCCAGCTGCACAAGCGCGGCGTGGAACAGCTCGACGTGAACTACCTCAGCGACCTCGGGGCCGACGCCGTGCCGGTGGTGGACGCCCTGCCCGAGCCGGCGCGCAGCTGCCTGCTGTCGAAGATGGCCATCGTGGAAAGCCTGGAAGACTCCGAACCGTGGAGCGGATGGAACCTCGCGCGCCAGAACGCCCGCGATCTGCTCCACGCCCTCCCGCCGGCGGAGCCGACTCTGCTCACCTGTCAAGATATAGGGTCGCCTGGGACATAGGTCATTCACAGCGGGCTCCTTGAAAGGCACGGCTGCGTTGGACGGTTCGGTTTACGTCTATGTCGAGGACGTGCGAGACGAGGGCGTCGGCCGGGTCCTCGACCGGATCGCCGGGTACGGCGTGCGCGAGGTGACGGTCGCCGCCGCCTACCACGGGGCCCGCGACGTCACCCCGCACGGTGCCTCGCGGGTGACCGTCCGCGCCGACGGTGTCCACTTCCCGCCGCCCGCCGACCTGTTCGGCGACCTGCGCCTGGTGCCGCCCGTGCAGGCCGGTGCCGCCGAGGAGCCGCTCGTCGCGCTGCGCGAGGCCGTGGCCGACCGGGGGATGACCCTGCACGGATGGGCGGTGTTCCTGCACAACGTCACGCTCGGACTGCGCAACCCGGACGTGACCGTGCAGGACTGCTTCGGCGGGCGCGGCTTCCCCGCCGCCCTGTGCCCGGCCCACCCCGACGTCCGCCTGTACGCCGTCGCGCTGGCGAGGTCGGTGGCCCGGCAGGGCGTGAGCAGCGTGGTCGCCGAATCCCTGCACTTTGGGGCGTTCGCCCAGGGATACCAGCAGGAGAGGTGCTTCGTCCCGCTCGGCCCGATGGACGAGTTCCTGTTCGGCCTGTGCTTCTGCTCGTGGTGCATGCGGCGCGCGGCCGACCTCGGGGTCAAGGCGGAGGTCGCGCGCGAGGAGTGCGCCCGCATCGTCGGCGGGGTGCTCGACGGCGATCCGCCCGCGCAGGGCGAGGTGACGCGCGCGGCCCTCACGGCCTACGCGGGCCCCGAGGTCGTCGCGTACGCGCGAGCCCGTTCTGAGACGGTGACCTCGCTGGTCAGCGAGGTGTCGTCGGCGGTGGCGGCGGAGGGCTCCAGGCTGACCTTCCTCGACGGCACCGGCCACGGGAAGGGGTACGCCGACGGCCTGCCCCCGGCCGGTCTCGCCGCGCACGACGCCTGGCAGCTCGGCGTGGACCTGGTCGCGCTCGGCGACCTCGTGCCGTCCTTCGGGGTGCTCGCCTACGCCAGGGACGCCGCCCGGGTGGCCGACGACGTGGGCGCCTACCGCCGTTCGGTCGGCAACGACAGGGAGCTGCGCGTGGTGCTCCGGCCCGGCCGTCCCGACACCGACTCAGAGGACCGGCTGGCCGCCAAGGTGCGCGCGGTCAGGGCGGCGGGCGGCGACGCGGTCGACTTCCACGCGTACGGACTCGTGCCGTACAGCGTCCTGAACCGCATCCCGGGGGCCCTCGGCCACAAGGCCTGACCCCCGGGGAGCGGTGCGCTCAGGCGGACTCGCGGATGACCAGCTCGCTGGGCAGGATGATGTGATCGGTCGTCCGATCCTTCGCCGGGGTCAGCAGCAGCCGCACCATCGCGGTCGCCTGCTCGGTGATCGGCTGGCGGACCGTGGTGAGCGGCGGATCGGTGTACGCGGCGGCCTCGATGTCGTCGAAGCCCACCAGGGCCACGTCGTCGGGCACCCGGCGCCCCGCCCGGCGCAGGGCACGCAGCGCGCCGATCGCCATCTCGTCGTTCGCCGCGAACACGGCGTCGAGCGCGGGGTCGTCCTCCAGGAGCTGCCGCATCGCGTCGGCGCCCGAGGCGCGGGTGAAGTCGCCGACGGCGACGATCGACCGGCGGTCGGAGTTGCGCAGGGCGTCGCGGTAGCCGGTCAGGCGGTCCTGACCGCCGATCATGTCCTGGGGGCCGGCGATGGTCGCGATGCGTCGCCTGCCGGTGGAGAGCAGGTGCCGCACGGCCGCGCCCGCGCCGCCCACATTGTCGTTGTCGACGTACGGCAGCGCCACGGCCACCGCGGGCCTGCCGTACGACACGACCGGCACCCCCATGCGGTTGAGGGCGGCGGGGAGCGGGTCGGCGCCGTGCATGGACAGGAGCAGGACCCCGTCGACGTGCCCGCTCGAAATGTAACGCTCCACCCGCTCGTGACCGCGCGGCGAGCTCGCCAGCATGAGCACGATCTGCTTGTCGGAGGATTCGAGCTCGCTGCTGACCGTGCGGACCACCATGGAGAACAGCCGGTCGTCGGAGAACACCCTGGTCGCCGGCTCGGAGATCACCAGTGCGATGGAGTCGGTGCGCTGGGTGACCAGGCTACGGGCGGCCGAGTTGGGGACGTATCCCAGCTCGCTCACGGCCCGCAGCACCGTGTCCCTGATCTCCGGGGTCACCGTCGACTGGCCGTTGACGACCCGCGAGACGGTCGCCCGGGAAACGCCCGCTCGCGCGGCGACCGCTTCCAGGGTGGGTCGTTTCATTCGCAGCGCCCTGTCTTCCTCGGGTCGATCATGGGGCGAGGCCGTTCCGCCGGATGACATCCCGGTAGCCCAGCCCGCTGTCCTTGGGGAGCCGGCGCCGAGTCTCGCAGTCGGCGTACACGATCCCGAGCCTCCGGCGGTACCCATCGTGCCACTCGGAGTCGCCCGGTCGCGACCTTACGCGACACCCCCGGATATCCGCATCACCCTGGGGCGCGGCGGGGTCGCCGGGTGACGCCGGCTCCGGGGGGCCCGCGTCGGTGGTCGTCGCCCTCCGCATGTGCTCCTCCGATGATCTGCCTGCCGGGGCAGGACGAAGCCGGGCGCCGGCGGAAAGGCGCCACCGCCGCCGCTCGGGCGAGCGGTCCAGAACGCCCGGGGAACCCTCTTCCCGTGATCTGAAAGAGAGCGCTCTCGGTTCGGGGCGGAGTCGGAGCCTATCCGTGCCGGGAGGTGTCCCCATGATAAAGGTTCTTTCCCATTACCCCGGACACCCACGGCGATCGGGTCCAATATCCGGTTTAGTCCCTGGTGGGGAGGTCGGCGGCGCGGCAAGCCCTCACAACGGGCCCCGATAAATGGTGGAGAGCGCTCTCATGATCTTCGAGAAACATTCTCTGGCTGTTGACACGGCTTGTCAGCACATCTAGCGTCAGCGGCGCCGAGAGCGTTACACGCAAGTTACGTCGACGCGAACACCTGGATCCCAGCGCTGTGCGGGCCTCGAACGGCCGTCGGGCCCGCGGTAGGAGTTGTCGCCGGCCATCGCCTCGTCGAGGCGGGCCGGTCCCCCCCCACGTCGAAAGTCACGCCGCATGACCTCCGTTCTCCCCTGGACCCCCTCCTCGAGACGACGGTCCGCCGGGTTGGTCGCCGCCACCCTGCTGGCAGGCCTGCTCGCCGCCGTCCCCGCCACCCCCGCAAGCGCCGCCACCGTCACCGTGGGGGCCGGCAGCTACACGACCGACCTTCCCGCCGGAGCCGTCGGCCCGTCCAACAACACCGGCGCGCCGGTGACCCCCAAGATCACCTCTGCCGTCACGGCGAAGGTCCCGACGAACGACTGGTGGTCCTCGCTGGCCTTCCAGCGGTATGCGGGCAACCCCTACTCCGAGAACATGTACGCCCACCCGCTGACCTTCCACGCCGTGGCGGGAGGCCTGGAGGTCAGCTACCCGACCGCGCCCACGATCTCCGCGTCGCAGTACGACTACACCCACGCCCGCGACCTCACCCTGGGCGTGACCGGCCTCAACGCGCCCCGCACCGAGGTGGACGGCTGGTCCGACTGGACCGTCACCCCCTACTGGTCCGACGGCACCCGCACCCTGCGCGCCACCATCGGGCACGGGCTGCCGTTCGTCTACGCCACCCCGGCCGGCGGGAACGGGCAGGTCAACTTCGTCGCGACGCCCACCATCTGGGCCGACCGGGGCAACGTGCTCGGGGCCACGGTCAACGGGCACGACTACGCCCTGTTCGCGCCGACGGGCACCGATTGGACGATCGCCGGCACGGCGGCGACCGTCGCCCTCGGCGGCAAGAACTACTACTCCGTCGCGGCGCTGCCCGCCCGGGGCGCGCTCGACCTGTTCGCCAAGTACGCCTACTCGTTCGTCACGGGCACCAAGGTGAGCTGGTCGTACGACGAGGCCGCGGCCCGGCTCACGACCACCTACACCGCGACGACCACGGCGAAGGAAGGCACCGAGACGGGGACGCTGCAGGCGCTCTACCGTCACCAGTGGCTCGCGACCACCGACCCGCTGACCGCCTACACCTACGTGTCGCCGCGCGGCACGATGAAGCTGCGCGAGGGCGCGTCGTTCAGCACGAGGCAGACCTTCCACGGCGTCCTCCCCGCGCTGCCCGACCTCGGCGCCTACGACCGGGCGCGGCTCGGCGACTTCGTCAAGCAGGGGGCGGAGGGCGACCCGCTCGCGGGCACCGGCGACACCTACGGGACGGGCAAGACTCTCGGACGGCTCGCGCAGCTCGTGCCCATCGCCGACCAGCTCGGTGACACCGCCTCCCGCGACAAGCTGCTCGGGATGCTCAAGACCGAGCTGCAGGGCTGGTTCACCGCGGGTGGTGAGCAGTTCCGCTACGACGGCACGTGGGGCGTCCTCACCGGCTACCCCGCCTCGTACGGCAGCGACTCCGAGGTCAACGACCACCACTTCCACTACGGCTACTACCTCATGGCCGCCGCCACCGTGGCGCGGTACGACCGGGCGTGGGCGGCCGACGGCCAGTGGGGCGGCATGGCGAAGCTGCTGGCGAAGGACGCGAACAACTGGGACCGCACGGACACGCGCTTCCCGTTCCTGCGCAACTTCGACCCCTACGCGGGCAACGGCTGGGCGTCCGGCCACGCGGGCTTCGCGGCGGGGAACAACGAGGAGTCGTCCTCCGAGGGGATGAACTTCGCGGCCGGAGCCCTGCTGCTGGGCGCGGCCACCGGCGACAACTCCCTTCGCGACCTCGGCATCTACCTCTACACCACGCAGGCGGCCACCATCGGGCAGTACTGGTTCGACGTGGACAACGCCGTGTACCCGGCGGGGTTCGGCCATGACACCGCAGGCATGATCTGGGGCGACGGCGCCGCCTACGGCACCTGGTGGACCGGCAACCCCGAGGAGATCCACGGGATCAACTACCTGCCCATCACGGGTGGTTCGCTCTACCACGGGCTCTACCCGAACAAGGTGAAGGCCGGCCTGGCGGAGATGGAGGCCAACAACGGCGGTCCCGCCGTGGAGTGGCGCGACATCATCTGGGAGTACCGCGCGCTCGGCGACCCGGCCGCCGCCAAGGCCAACTGGGACGCGGGCTGGAACGCCTACACCCCGGAGGCGGGGGAGACCAAGGCCCACGAGTACCACTGGATCTACAACCTCGCCAGGATGGGCACGGTCGACGCGGCGGTGACCGCCGACACCCCGACGGCCGCGGTCTTCAGCCTCAACGGCACGCGGACCTACGTGGCGCACAACTACGGGACCGCCGCCCGTACCGTCACCTTCTCCGACGGCAAGAAGCTCACGGTGCCCGCCGCGTCGACCGCCACCAGCGCGGGCGGCTCCACGCCCACGCCCACCCCCACCCCGACCCCCACTCCCACGGTGACCCCCACCCCGACGCCGACTCCCACGGTGACGCCGACGCCGGGTTCCCCGACCCGCTACCTGCTGACCGGCGGCGCGTTGTCCGCCACCAGCGGCGCGGCCGGAACGGACACGATCTCCTCGGCCGGGGGCACCAACCACGACGGCACCCCCTACAACCCGCTCGTCTACACCTCGACGGGCCTGACCATGTCCTACACCGGCGCCGCCACCGCGTTCGACCTGTTCCTGGACGCGGGAACCTCGGTGGGCAACGGCGTCCAGGCCCGCGTCTCGTACGACCTGACGGGCGACGGCACCTACGACCGGGTGGAGACCTACAAGTACTTCGCCACCGATCCGGTCGCCGGCTGGGAGCACTCCACCCAGGCGGCGGGCCTCGCGTCCTCGTCGGGCACGCTCGGCAACCTCACGAACGGCCGCGTGAAGGTCGAGATCTGGAGCGCGATCGGGTCCAACCCGACCTCGCTCGGGGTCGGCAACCGCTCCGTGGTCACCATCCCGTTCAGCTGACAGTGGCGGCGCCGGCCCGGTCCCTGGGCCGGCGCCCGTCCTCGCGGAAAGTGTGTGATCTGCCCCCACAGAGATGAGGTTCATCATGTCCACCGGTCCAGTGCCGAGAGGCCGTCCCCGGCTTCGCCTCCTGCTGGCCGCCATCGGCGCGGCCCTCCTCCCCGCGATCGCGCTGACCGCCACCGGCGGCACCGCCGGCGCGGCCGTACCCTCCACTCCAGGCGGCTGGAGCCTGGTGTGGAGCGACGACTTCAACGGCTCCGCCGGCTCGCTCCCGTCGTCTGCCGACTGGATCATCGACACCGGCCACGCCTACCCCGGCGGCCCGGGCAACTGGGGGACCGGTGAGATCCAGAACTACACCGCAAGCCCCTCCAACCTCAGCCTCGACGGCGCGGGCAACCTGCGCATCACCCCGATCAAGAGCGGCTCGGGCGAGTGGACCTCCGCGCGCATCGAGACCCGCCGGGCCGACTTCAAGCCCGCCGCCGGGCGCGTACTGCGCATCGAGGGCCGCATCCAGATGCCCAACGTCACAGGGAACGAGGCGCTCGGCTACTGGCCGGCCTTCTGGGCGCTGGGCTCGCCGTACCGGGGCAACTACTGGAACTGGCCCGGCACCGGCGAGTTCGACATCATGGAGAACGTCAACGGGCTCAACGCGGTGTGGGGCGTGCTGCACTGCGGCGTGAACCCCGGCGGGCCGTGCAACGAGACCACCGGCATCGGCGCCAACCGGCCCTGTCCGGGCGCCAGCTGCCAGTCGGCCATGCACACCTACCGCTTCGAGTGGGACCGCGCCGTCAGCCCCAACCAGCTGCGCTGGTACGTGGACGGGCAGCAGTTCCACAGCGTCGCCGAGAACCAGATGGACGCCGGCACGTGGAACAACATGACGAGCCACGCGGGCTACTTCCTGCTGCTCAACGTGGCCATGGGCGGCGCCTTCCCCAACGCGCTCGGCGGTTCCACGCCGACGGCGGCCACCGTGTCGGGACGTCCCATGCTGGTCGACTACGTCGCCGTCTGGCAGAGCGGGTCCGGCCCGACCACCTCGCCGACGCCGACGCCGACGCCTCCGCCCGGCGGCGGGTTCGACGCGCGGTCGACCATCCAGGCCGAGAGCTACCAGGCCCAGTCGGGCACCGGGCTGGAGACCACGACCGACAGCGGAGGCGGCCAGAACGTCTCGCAGATCGGCAACGGCGACTGGCTCCGCTTCGACGGGGTGAGGTTCGGCACGTCCGCCGCCACGCAGTTCGTGGCGCGGGTCGCGTCCGGAGCCGCGGGCGGGGTCAGCGGCCTGATCCAGGTGCGGCTGGACAGCCCGACCGCCGCGCCGATCGGTGACTTCGCCGTCGGCAACACGGGCGGCTGGCAGAGCTGGCGCACCGTGCCGGCCAACATCGCGGGGGTCACCGGCACCCATACCGTCTACATCACCTTCTCCAGCGGGCAGCCCGCCGACTACGTCAACCTCAACTGGTTCACCTTCGGCAACTGATTGGCCTGTGGCCCGCGTCCTCGACGGGGCGCGGGCCTCGCTGGCGTTAACCTGGGCGGATGAAGATCGTTAAGCTCGGTGTGGTCTGCGGCGGCCTCCTGCCGGCCCTCCTCGCGGGATGCTCGTCCGAAGGCGCCTCATCCGCCGGCGAGGGTGCCTCGCCCTCGGCCGGAGGCAGCTCGCCCTCGGTGGGCATCAAGATGAGCAGCCCGGCCTTCGCCGATGGGGCCGCGATCCCGAAGAAGTACGCCTGCGCGGGCCAGGGAGGTCAAAACATCTCGCCTCCCCTGGCCTGGAGCGGCGTCCCCGGGTCGGCGCGCGAGATGGCGATCGTGGTCGAGGACACCGACGCGCCCGGCGGGTCGTACATCCACTGGATCGTGACCGGCATCCCGGTCTCCGAGAGCGGCGTCGGCGAGGGCGGCGCCCCGGGCAAGGTGGCGCCGGGCAGCGACGGCAGGCCCGCGTACGCGGGTCCGTGCCCACCCGGCGGCGTGCACCACTACCACTTCATCGTGTACGCCCTGCCTGGCCCCATCAAGCCCGCAGGCGATGCCCGAGCCGTGCACAAGCAGATCAAGGACGCGGCCGTCACCTCCGGCGAAACGGTCGGCACCTGGGGAAACTGACCCCTTCCGGCTCAGCTCGCGGACGCCCGCCTGGTACGGCCGGCGACCGATCAGCGGGTGCGACCGCAGTGTTGATCAGCGGGTGCGGCCGCCGGCCAGCGCGGTGGCGACGCCCAGCCCGAGGTAGACGCAGCCGCTGAAGTACCTCAGCGGCTTCTGCCTTCCACGCAGCAACCGGCTGAGGGTGCCCGCGCCGACGGCGTAGACCATGTCGCTGGCCAGGCCGAGCAGCAGCAGGGTCATGCCCAGCACCACGATCTGCAGCGCGGGAGACCCGGCCGCCGGGTCCACGAACTGGGGGAGGAAGGCGAGGAAGAAGAGGATCACCTTCGGGTTGAGCACGTTGACGACCACGCCTTCGAGGAAGATCCGGTGGAGGGGCTGGCCGGTGGCGGTCCTGGCCGTCGCCTCTCGCCCGCTGGTCAGCGTCCGGATCCCCAGATAGACGAGGTAGGCGGCGCCCGCCCACTTCACGACGGCGAACGCCGCCGCCGACCTGGCGATCAGGTACGACAGCCCGGCCGCGGCGGCGGCGATGTGGACCAGCGTCCCCGTCTCCACCCCGACGGCGGACGCGACCGCGGCCGCCCTGCCCTGGGAGATACCCCTGGCGGTGATGTAGAGGTTGTTGGGGCCGGGAACGACGACCAGCGCGATCGAGGCCAGGGAGAAGATCAGCAAGGTCGAGGGGGAGATCATGGCCTCGACCATAGGACCCTTTCCATCCGAAACAGAGGGCCATTCACGGCCCCTTTCAACGTCCACTCTGGTGGTGATCGCCCGTTCGGGCTGGCTGGGGGATCTGTCGGGCGGGGCCGGCTCCGCCTCCTCGGGTGTCTCTTCCGCATCCTCCTCGGCATCGGGCGCTGCCCTCACCACACTGACCAGCCGCGAGCAGGAAGTGCTCGCTCTGGTCGCCACCGGCATGTCCAACCGCGAGATCGCGGAGCGGCTCTTCATCGCCCAGAAGACCGTCAGCGTCCACGTCTCCAACATCCTCGGCAAGCTGGGCGTCTCCTCCCGCACCCAAGCCGCCGCCTACGCCCACCAAGAAGGCCTTCCCTCTTAACCCCCGGTGGCCCGTGTGCCTTAACCCGGCGGCCCGTGTGCCGCATGCTCGCGAACCGAGCTAGCCGAGTTCTATGCCGACGGAGCTGTGAGCGTACGGGCCGCGAGGAAGAGCTCCAAGTCGAGGGAGCCGCTGCGAACGGGGTGTGAGGGAGACAGCTCCGGTTCGCCGGTCAGGCGGTGGGGGTACGGGCGGCTAGGGCGAGGTCCCGTACCGCCTGGATCAGCTCGGCCGGGTCGAACGGCTTGGTCAGGTAGGCGTCGACGCCTATCCCGAGGCCCCTTTTCTTGTCGTCCTCCTGGGCCCGGGCCGTGACCATCATGATCTTGATGTGCTTGGTGCTCTCGTCTGCGCGAAGCTTCGTCGCCGTCATCCAACCGTCCAGGCGTGGCATCATCACGTCCAGCGTGATCACGTCAGGTTGAACGGAATTCACCCGCTCCAGGCAGTCTTGCCCGTCGGTCGCCGTCTCGACCTGGAAGCCCTCCAGGCTGAGATTCACGGCGATGAGCTGCCGGATTACCTCGTCGTCGTCCACGACCAGCACGCGTCCCAGAACCTCGTCCACGGCCGCGAGGCTAACCCCTACAGCGAAGTCTGGCGAGCCTTTTCCCGAAGTTCCCCAAGCTCCCGTCGATACGGGTCCCCTTCCCCGACCGCCACCCTCTCTCCTGAGGCGAGGCCGCCGGTCGATACGGGTCCCCTTCCCCGTCCGCCACCCTCTCTCCTGAGGCGAGGCCGCCGGACCAACGTCTTGATACGACCCTCGCTCCTGACCGTGAACCCTGGCGCGTTCAACGCGGTCCATGTCGGCCTCGACCGCCTTCCGAGGTACGGCCCACCACCGGCTTATCCACAAACTGCACACCTCGGCTGTTCGGACGCTCCTCTCACCGCAGATCAGAGGTTGCACATGAAAGGGCACTACTTATCCACAGGCTCGGGTTATGCACAGAACCCAATTCGGTCCGACGGGCTTGAGCCCGGCCAACTGATCCTGGGGCCTCGATTCTTCATCGAGCCCAAGGAGGGCATCCGTGATCACGATGCTCGTCACCACCGTCCTCGTCACGGGGGCGGCCCTTTCCAGCGGAGCCGGCGAGGGGATTTCGCGCCTGCCCGCCAGCCGATGCGCGCAGGTCCGCTGGCTTCCCGGCCTCGCACCCCATGTGGGGCCGCGAAGTCTCCACCCGGTCCGCCGGCTTCACACTCCCTCATCAGAGCGGTTCCCCACTCCTTCCTCACAGTGGTTCCACGCCGCTCCGACGGGCTGGTTCGGCACTTTCCTGCCGCGCCGGCTCGATCCGGCTCTGATGAGGAGGTGGCTCGACGCGGTCCCCGCGAAGCTGCCCGACAAGCTGCCCGCCCACTGGCAAGAGACCGTCCCGGCACAGTGGTCGGAGACCGCCTCATCCTGGCTCCGAAGCCTCGCCGGCAGCCCGGTAGCCACCATCTGCGAAGACGAAACCGCCACTCCCCATCTCCACGCGAACCCCTCCGTCCTCTCGGCTGAGCAGGGCGATCTCCGTCCCTCCGGCCAAGCTTCTGAACCACCACTCTTCGCACCAAAAGGATCTTTTGGGCCCACTCCCTGGGCACCTGGACACCAGATAGATCCACACGGCTCACCGGGCGCACGCATGTGGACTTGGCCCGCTCATGGCCTCAGCTCCAGCGAGATCGACGGACGCGCGGGCGACGACGGGGCCCTCACCCGCATCCACCAACCCGCAGCTGCCGAGGAGCACCAGCAGCGTCCCTCCACCTCCAGCGAAGTACGTTCCCCGGTCATGACCCGCAGGGATCAGCAAGAAGACCCGACTCAGGGCCATACCGACGAGCACCCCAGCAAGCCCGGCGAGAAGAAGCACCCCGTCCACGACAATGCCAACGAGCACATCAGGCGAAACGACCACCGCAACCAGACAGTGGTCCCGCCCGTAGAACGAACCGCGCGCGACCAAGGTGCGGGTGACCGAGCTGTCCATGACCGAGTCGCGCTCCCCGTCGGCGCCGCCGACAGGGCTTCCGGGCAGGTGGTCGCCAACAGGTCCAAGCCGTTAGGCGGTCCGGCTACTCGCTCCACCGCCCGGTCGCGCGCCCGGTCGCGCCAGGCGGTGTCCGGGACGACGGCCGCGAATGCCGCCTCCACCTCTCGGTCGCGCCAGGCGGTGTCCGGGATGATCGCCGCAGCCGCCGCGCTTCGCCAGCTCGGTACGCCGTACGTCTGGGGCGGAGGGTCGGGGGCGGGGGCGACACGTGGTGGCTTCGACTGTTCCGGGCTGGCGCTCTATGCCTGGGCTCGGGCAGGTGTCTCGCTTCCTCACTACACCGGCAGCCAGTTCACCAAAGGCACCAAGATTCCCTTCTCGCGGCTCAGGCCAGGAGATCTCGTCTTCTTCGGCGGCGGCAGCGGCGATCCCACCCACGTGGGCATCTACCTCAAGGACGGCGTGATGGTGCACGCCCCCAAGTCCGGTGACGTGGTGCGCAAGGTCGACTTCGCCCACTCCGCCTACTACCGCTCGCGCTACCGAGGCGCGATCCGACCAGGCAAATGAACCCCACCCACAGACCAGGCATGGTGCCGCTGTACGAGGCACGGTGCGACCCGCGAGGTGTGCTGCAACCCGGCGTCATGTGACCCGGGAGACGTCGGGTGAACCGTGAGGCGCTTTGTGACCCGGAGGCATGGTGCGTCATTGAGCCGCTAGGCATGGTGAGGGCATGGTGCGCCGTTGAGCCGCTGGGCATGGTGCGCCATGCCTAGCGGGGTATCACGTGTCCCGGAACCCCGTCACCGGGTACTTGATCGCTAGCGGGCTTCCGAGTAACCGAAGACCCTCGGATGCTGGTAGCCTTACCACTCGTTGAGCCCCCTTAGCTCAGGGGATAGAGCACCGGCCTCCGGAGCCGGGTGCGTAGGTTCGAATCCTACAGGGGGCACCAGATCAAGACCGGCTCGCATGTTTCGTGAGCTGGTCTTTTTCATTTCGTAGGGCTGTCGCGATCTTGCCGCGTCGCGACGGAGTTCGACACCGGTGACGCGTTCTGCGGGCTGGAAACGGGCAGCGATCATGACGCAGGTCCATAGCTCGGCAGGCGGTGAGCACGACGGGCAGCTTGACCGCACAGCGTCCGACACCGTGAAAGAAGATTCGGGGTACCGCTCGGGAGCAGTGAAGTGCCCGTCCAACGAGGTTCTCGGAAACGGTCCCGTTACAGCTTCCTCAGTTCTCAACCCCGGAGTTCTGCGGCGCCCGAGCGCCGGCGCTCGGGTCTACAGCGTCCGGTGGAACATCACCTTGTGAACCCTCCTGTCTTTGGCGCCATCGACGGCGAGCTGCTCCTAGGGATCGACGGGCTGGGCCCTGTACTTGGCGACCACTCCTAGCACCTCCTGCGGCGAACCCGTCATCTGCGGTCTGCGGCCGTGGGCCCGATGGGGCCCAGCGGCCAGCAGTGAGTGGGGGAGCCGGGCGCGGCTTATCTGGTGTTGCCGGGGGTCGCCGGACCTCATTGGTGAAGGCGTTGGGGTGTAATTTTCATCGAGATGTTTCGGCCCATTGTGGCGAGACCGCCGCAGCATTTCTACAGGCCGGGGCAGATGTCGCATTACATATGGAGACGTGTACGCGAGGCGGAACTCTCGAAACTTTCAAGACGGTCTTGACACATTTCGGAGAGGTTTCCACACTGAGTCCCCGAGGCGGTCTTTCCCTGCCAGATCGGTGGTGTGGCGGCAGGGACCTCCGTCTGCGACGTGCTCGTGGTGTGCGTTCCTGGTTATGGGGCCGGGCGTCGATCCGCAGGCGTCGCCCCGGTTTTCCGCTATTCCGTGACTCAGTTGTGGAGGCTCAGGCATGAGCACAAGCGCCACCCCCCCGGATCGACCCCGGCGACTACGCAGTGGCCCCCGCCGGATGCTGCTCGCTGGTGCCCTCGGCGTACTCGGCACGATCACGGCGCTGTCGGTGACGGTTCCCGCCGGTGCCGCGGCGAGCACGCTCGGCGC
>NZ_JBFBIK010000033.1:0-69757 GCF_040685555.1 Sphaerisporangium sp. NPDC088356 | reverse complement strand
GCGCTCTCCACCCCCGTGACCCCGCGACGTTCCGGTGCTCTACTCTCGACGGTACCCCCCCCCCCCCCCCCCCCCCCCCCCCCCCCCCCCCCCCGGGGCTCTGAGGAACACGTGGCCGTGACGATCACCACGAGCCGAAGGGGCTGAGCCGGACTACCAGTCTCCGCCGCCGCCGAAGTCTCCGCCGCCGAAGTCGCCTCCGCCGCCCCAGTCTCCGCCGCCGCCGAAGTCGCCTCCGCCACCGCCCCAGTCGCCGCCGCCGGCCGACTCGGCACCCGCGGCGTAGCCGGCGTCGTAGCCGCCACCGCCGTGGCCCCAGCCGCCGAACGAGCTACCGAGCATGGTGCCGATCAGCATGCCCGTCATCAGGTCGCCGCCGCCGAAGCCGCCGTAGTACCCGGAGGCGTAGGGGGCGTACGCGGGGCCCGCGTCCCAGTAGGGGCGACGCTGGCCGTCGACCATGACCTCGCGCATGTGCGGGTCGAAGCCCTGCTCCACGCGTTGCGCGTCGGACGCGCAGGCGGGCACGTCGCGGGGGGCGCCGTTCGGCGGGGCCCACAGGACGTCGCGGACGGACGGGCCGTGCTGCGGGTTGAAGAAGCACGGTGCGCGCCGCTCGGGAAGCGCCTCGTTGTTCACACGCGCCTTGACGCAGGCGAGGGCGTAGCGGCCCTCTTCGAGGGCGGTGGTCACGCCGCGGAGCTCGTCGGCGCGCTTGACCGCCGCGAGCTCGGCCTTGGCCCGCTCGTAGGAGTCGAGGGCCTGCTGCCAGTCGGTCTGGGTCTGGGCCTGGCTGTCGGACACCTTGACGTCGAGGTCGAGCGCGGTGATCTCCTCGCCGAACTTGGTGACATCCTCCTCGACGGTCTGCTTGACCGCGGCGAGATTACGGGCCTCCTGGGCCTCGCGCTCGCGCTTCTTCTTGCGGGAGTACCAGAAGATGCCGAGGCCGCCGACCAGGGCGAGGACCAGGATGCCGATGAGCACCCCGCCACCGCCGCCACTGCTCGCGGCGCTTCCGGACTTCAGCGCTCCCCTGGTGTCACCGCTGACGGCCTTGTCGACCCGCTCGACGAAGTCCTTCATGCCGGTGACGACGTCCTTGTTGTTGCTGGTCGCCGCGTTGGCGAGCTGACCTGCCAGGCCGGTCTTGCGGATCGCGCTGGACCCTGCGAACAGCGTGTTGCCGTCGAGGACCGCCACCGTGGCACGCGAGCGGCCCTGCTGGGCGAGCGCCTGGCCGAGGGCGGTGATCAGGTGCCCTGCCGAGGCGCTGTCGGTCACTGTGCCGTCGGCGAGGGACGCGACGTAGATCTTGCTGTTCGCACCCTTCACCGCGTCACGGATGTCGGACAGCTGGCTGGAGCTGAGCGACACGCCGGGCCCGACGTAGACCGGGTCATCGGTCTTCCAGGCGGACACGATCGTGTTCGGATCGGGTGGGGCCGCGGCCCGCGCGGCGGGCGACAGCGCGAGAAGCGTGAGAAGTGCGGCCAGCATGGCCACGACTGTGGCTGTGGCGCGGCGCACCGGATGAGTGGTCACGGCTATATGCCTCCTTCGCCCTACAGGACGAACGGGGGGTCGACTAGGTTCCTCGAAACGCCACCGTATCTCGATGTGCAGGGCGACCGGCATGAGAGCGGTGCTCAGGCGTCCTTGATCTCGCAAATGGAGGCCCCCGCGGTGACCGTCTGCCCGACGGCCGCCACCAGGCCGGTCACGGTGCCGCCCTTGTGGGCGGTGAGCGGCTGCTCCATCTTCATGGCCTCCAGCACCACGATCGTGTCACCCGGCTGGACGACGTCGCCGTCGGAGGCGGTCACCTTGACGATCGTGCCCTGCATCGGGCTGACCAGCGAGTCGCCGCTGACCGCCGCGGCCGAGCCCCTGCCGGCGGCGCGGCGGGCGGGCTTCTTCGGGCCGGCCTGCCGTGCCGTCGCGGACGCCACGGGCAGGACCACCTCCAGGCGCTTGCCGCCGACCTCCACGACCACCCGCTCGCGCTCGACCGGCTCCTCCGTCGCGGTCTCGCCGGCGTAGGGCTCGATCTCGCCGGAGAACTCGGTCTCGATCCACCTGGTGTGCACGCTGAACGGCTCGCCGGTGAAGGCGGGATCCGACACGACGGCCCGGTGGAAGGGCAGGACGGTCGGCATGCCCTCGATGGTGAACTCCTCCAGCGCGCGGCGGGAGCGCGCCAGGGCCTCGGCCCTGGTGCGGCCGGTGATGATCAGCTTGGCCACCAGCGAGTCGAACGACTGGGGGACCGTCATGCCGGCCTCGTAGCCCGCGTCGAGCCGCACGCCGGGCCCGGCGGGCGCCCGCATCGTGGTCACCGTGCCGGGGGCGGGCAGGAAGTTGCGGCCGGCGTCCTCGGCGTTGATCCGGAACTCGAACGAGTGCCCGCGGATCTCGGGGTCGTCGTACCCGATCGGCTCGCCGTCGGCGACGCGGAACATCTCGCGCACCAGGTCGATGCCCGTGACCTCTTCGCTGACGGGGTGCTCGACCTGCAGCCGGGTGTTGACCTCCAGGAAGGAGATCGTGCCGTCCTGGCCGACGAGGAACTCACAGGTGCCCGCGCCGACGTAGCCGGCCTCCTTGAGGATGGCCTTGGAGGAGCTGTAGAGCAGCTCCATCTGCTCAGGCGAGAGGAACGGCGCCGGGGCCTCCTCGACCAGCTTCTGGTGCCGTCGCTGCAGCGAGCAGTCGCGGGTGGAGATCACCACCACGTTGCCGTGCTGGTCGGCCAGGCACTGCGTCTCCACGTGGCGGGGCCGGTCGAGGTAGCGCTCCACGAAGCACTCGCCTCGCCCGAACGCCGTCACGGCCTCGCGCACCGCCGACTCGTACAGGTCGGGGATCTCCTCCAGCGTGCGGGCGACCTTCAGGCCCCGCCCGCCGCCGCCGAAGGCCGCCTTGATCGCGATCGGCAGGCCGTGCTCGGAGGCGAAGGCCACGACCTCGTCCACACCCGACACCGGGTCGGGCGTGCCCGCCACCAGCGGCGCTCCGACCCGCTGGGCGATGTGCCGGGCGGCCACCTTGTCGCCGAGCGAGGTGATCGCCGACGGAGGGGGACCGATCCACACCAGCCCGGCGTCGATCACCGCCTGGGCGAACTCGGCGTTCTCCGCCAAGAAGCCGTATCCGGGGTGGACGGCGTCCGCACCGGATACCTCCGCGATGCGCAGCAACTTGCCGATGTCGAGGTATGTCTCAGCGGGCGACTGCCCGCCGAGCGCGTACGCCTCGTCCGTCATCCGCACGTGAAGCGCGTCGAGGTCTTGGTCGGCGTACACCGCGACGCCGACCAGGCCGGCGTCCTTGCATGCCCGTGCGATCCGCACCGCTATCTCGCCACGATTGGCGATCAGGACCTTCTGCACCGAGGTTGTCCCTTTCCTCCAAAGGCCTTGCGCGCCTCCCACGGAGTGTAAGCGGCCTCTGATCTCACGTGAGCCCCTACCCCCGGCCTTTCTTCCCAGGAACCGGGATCACCGGTATGGGTTGGGGGTGATAACCACTCGGTATAACCAGTGCGTCATAGGGGTTTGACGTCTAGGGTAGGGGCGTTTGGCTACCCCCTGTATGCAGACGATCCCGAAGGAGACCGGCATGAGCCAGAGCCTGCTCGGCGGCGACCCCGCGGAAATGCAGAACATGGCCGCTCAGTTCACGCAGCAGGCGGAGCAGGTGCGCCAGACGATGGCGGCGCTCGACCGTGAGGCGGCGAAGGTCGGCAGCGCTTGGACGGGGCCTGGTGCGGTGCGGTTCGGCGGTGCCTGGCAGAACTACCGCCAGGCGTTCCAGAGGATGTCGGAGGAACTGGCCGAGGCCTCCCGCATCATCACCACCTACCGCGGCAACATCGAGTCCGCGACGCGATAGCGCGTGAGACCGGGGCCCGGCGGGGTGGAGTTCCACCGCCGGGCTTTCGTGTTTCCCCGGCCCCGCTTTCCTGGTCCCGGGCTTGGTGGCGGGCGTGCGGGTTTCCCGTTGCCGGTGATTCTCGACGGCTCTCCGCCGCGACGCGTGCCGGAGCCCTGAACGGTGTGCCGTCGGGCGTGGCCGGCCTGGAACCCCTACGTGACCGCCGTTCCAGGTGCGCTGGAGGCGGGTCGGGCGACGCGGCGCCCGCGAAGCCGGAAGGGCTCGCTACGGGTCCATGCCGGAAATCCAGCTGGTCACCCCTCTGCTTACGGCAAGTCCGGAAAGCGCCTGAATCAGATGGATATGACCAGGGGCAAAATAGGGCGTAAGGACCGCCGTAATCCGCCGTAAGGCTCTATTGGGTGCTAGTCCCTCGTAAAATCGGACACAAGTACGGTTTACGGAATTATTACGGCGATCCTGATCCAATCTGAGTAATGTCGGTGCTCGCCAGCAGTGTCCCCGAACTCTGGAGACCTCACCGATGAGGGTTACCGAGCAGCCCCCCTTCCGTGGTCCAGAGGCGCAACGGCACGCCGGCCAGACGCCGTCGCCCGGTTTCCGGCAGGGACGCAAGCTGCCCGTCACCCCCCGCGAGCGCAGGCCCGCGCTTGCCGTCCTGGCCATCCTGCTGATCGTCGGTGGCGCGCTGGTCACGGCCGTCCTGTTCATCCAGAACGGCGAGCGGGTGTCGGCCATCGCGGTGGTGGAGCGGGTGGGGGCCGGCCAGCGAATCCCGGTGCGGGCGCTCAAGGAGGTGCGGATCGCGGTCGCGGACATCAAGTACATCCCGTGGTCCGCCCGCGACGAGGTCGGCCGGCACTTCGCCGCCGTCGACCTCGTGGCGGGCACGCTGCTCAACGACGGGATGGTGGGGCTCGCCTCCTCGGAGCTGCGCCCCGGCAAGGCGGTGGTCGGGCTCATGCTCAAGGCGGGCCAGGTCCCTCCGGGCCTTGAGAAGGGCGACCGGGTCCAGGTGATCTTCGTGCCCGGTGGGGAGGGCACCGTGGAGGGCGGCAGGCTCCTCGCCGCCCACGCGCTTGTCAACTTCGTGGACGACGGGCTGAGCGGCCCGGGAAGCGGGTCCACCTCGGTGTCGGTCATCGTCGATACCGAGACCGCGCCCACGCTCGTCGCCTACGCGTCGGCGGGACGCATCGGCCTGGCGTACCTCCCCGGACTACCGGCCGACATCTCCCCACAGGCGCGCCCCTCCGGCCCGCCTTCTACCGGAACGACCCGCGACCCGGACGATGTCACGACCGGCGAGCCCGGCCCGAACACGCGAGGGACCCCGAGACCCTCCACGACCCCACGCGCCGCCACGCCGCCGGTCCGTACGCCGTCGGCCCGTGCGACCGCCAAGACGACCGGCGGTCCAAGCAGCCACCCGACCACCAGAACGACGCCCCGCCCGACCCCCACCCCGACCAACCGCCGCGGCACCAGACCGACCCCATCACCGACCAACGGCCGGGGCTGAGCGCCATGGCACCGATCGCGCTGGCCGCGGACCACGGGGAGGGCTGAGCGCCATGGCGTTGATCGCGTTGGCCGCGGACAAGGGTGCGCCTGGCGTCACGACGGCCGCTACCGCGCTCGCGGCGGTCTGGCCGCGCCAGGCGTTGCTCGCCGAGTGCGACGCGGCCGGAGGAGACCTCGCCTACCGCCTGCCCTCCGAGCAGGGGCATCCCCTCGACCCCGGACGCGGCCTCCTCAGCCTCGGAGTCGCCGCCCGCAGGGGGCTGGACGCACCGCAGATCCACGAGCACACCCAGCGGCTGGTCGGGGGCCTGGAGGTCCTCGCCGGCATCGGCGGCGCGGAACAGGCGTCCGGGCTGACGTGGCTCTGGGAGCCGCTGGCCCGGGCGTTCAGGGCACTGCCGGGTACGGACGTCATCGCCGACTGCGGCCGGGTGGGGTCCTACCCGCCGATCAACGGGCTGCTCGCCGCCGCCGACCTCGTCGTGTTGCTCGCCCGTCCCCAGCTCGATCAGGTGGCCCACCTCCGTGATCGCGTCGCGACGCTGACCGGCGCCCTCGCCGAACGCACCCCGGCCCCGCCCTCCGTGGGCGTCGTGGTGATCGCCGAGGCGAAGAGGTTCAAGAAGGCGATCGCCGAGGTGCGCCGCGTACTGTCCGCGAGCGGGACGCCCGACGTGGTGCTCGGCGGCCTGGCCCATGACGTCAGGGGTGCCGAGCTGCTGCGCGGTGAGTGGGGCGGGCGGCTCGACCGTACCCTCCTCATCCGCTCGGCACGCGAACTCGCCGCCACCGTGGTCTCCCGAGCCGACCAAGGATCCCGGCGACGCGGCAGCCACGTGGGGGAGAGGGCTGTGCGGTGAGTGCCGGGCTGGAGATCCGGTTGGCGCTGGTCCTGTCGGGCGGGGCGGCGATCGGCGGCGGGGTGTTCCTGCTCGGGGCTTTCCTGAGGGGCGCCGCCAGGGTCCCCGCCCGTACGGACCGGCCGGCGGGGCTCCGCGCCGTGAAGCTGTCCACCCGCGTGGCGATCGCGGGCGCCGTGGGCGGTGCCGTCCTGTTCGTCACCGGCTGGCCGGTGGTCGCCGTAGGCTGCGGCCTGCTGGTTCTCGGCTGGAACCGGCTGGTGGGCGGCGGTGCCCAGGAGCGCGACGCGATGCGACGTCTGGAGGCGCTCGCGGCCTGGACCGATGCCCTCAGGGACAGCGTCGCGGGCGCGGGCGGTCTGGAGCAGGCGATCCCGGCCTCGGTACGGGCGGCGGCCCCCACGATCCAGCCGCACCTTGTCGCCCTGGTCGACAGGCTCCACACCCGGATGCCTCTCTCGGACGCCCTCCACCGCTTCGCCGACGACATCGACGACCCGTCCGCCGACCTCGTCGTCGCAGCCCTCATCCTCAACGCCAAGCTGCGCGGGCCCAGCCTTCGCGAGATGCTCGGCGCGCTCGCCGTCTCGGCCAGGGAGGAGCTCGACGTCCGCCGCAAGATCGAGACCGAACGGCGTTCCGCCCGGCGGGGTGTCCAGATCGTGGTGGGCACGTCGCTCGGTTCGGCCGCCCTGCTGGTCGTCTTCAACCCCTCCTACGTCGCCGAGTACCGGGGCCTGGCCGGCCAGTTCGTCCTGCTGGTGGTGGCGGCGCTCTTCGGCGCGGGCTTCGCCCGGGTGCGCAGCCTCGCCAGATTCGACAGACCCGCCCGGATGCTGACAAATGCCGCACCAGCGCCCGCCACTGAGGCAGGGATGACGCGTTGACGGGGCCGTTGATCGGGGGCGGGATCGTCGGGCTGGGGGTGTTCCTGTTGCTGCGCGCGCTGTTCCCGACCCGGCCCGGCCTCGCCGCACGGCTCCTCGCCGCCGACGCCGTACGGCGGAACGGGGAACGCGCCGGCGCGGTGACCACCGAGGACGCGACCGGTCCGTTCGGCCGGGAGATCGGTACGTTCGGCGGGGAGAGCGGCCGGTTCGGCCGAGAGGCCGGTACGTTCGGCGGGGAGACCAGGGCGCTCCGCCGTGAGGCCGGCGAGGTCGCCGCGCGCTTCTATGCGGCACGGGGCTGGGAACTACGTGCAGTACGGGCCGACCTGGCGCTGCTCGGCAGGTCGTTCGAGGACCATCTGGCCGGCAAGTACCTGCTCGGAGCCGCCGGCCTGCTCGCCGCGCCGATCCTGGCCGCCTGGATCCCGCTCATGGGCTGGGACTTCGAGCTCGCGGTGCCGCTGTCGTCGGCGGCCGTCCTGGCCCTGATCTTCTTCATGCTCCCTGACCTGCGGCTCAGGCGGGAAGCAACCGTCCGCAGGCGTGAGTTCCGGCGCGTCCTCGGCGCCTTTCTCGACCTCGTGGCCATGAACCTCGCCGGCGGCGGGGCAGTGCCCGAGGCGCTGATGACGGCCTCGTCGCTCGCCGACGGCTGGGCGATGTGGCGGATCCGCGACGCGCTGGTGAACGCCAGGTTCGCCGGCATCACGCCCTGGCAGGCCCTGGGCCGGCTCGGAGAGGAGGTCGATGTGGACGAGCTGCGTGATCTGTCGTCCTCGCTCGGGTTGGCCGTGGAGGACGGTGTCAGGGTCCGGCAAGTGCTTGCGGACCGCGCCGGGAGCGTACGTCGCCGCCGGCTGGCCGAGGTCGAAGGCCGGGCGGGGGAGCGGTCACAGTCGATGCTGGTCGCACAGGTACTTCTGTGCGCCGGCTTCGCGCTGTTCCTGAGCTTTCCCGCCGCCATGAAGATGCTCGGATCATGAGGCGCGGACAGCGAGACCGTGGCGCCTCGGTCATCGAGCTGGCGCTGATCATGCCGGTCGTGCTCGTGGTCATCCTGCTGATCGTCCAGTTCACGCTGGTCTTCCACGGCAGGCAGGTGGCCGACGCCGCCGCCCGAGAGGGCGCGAGGATCGCGCGCGCCGCCGGCACCGGTACGGACGGCTGGCAGGGCGCCGCCGAGGCCCGGGCGCGTACGGTCGTGCGAACCGTCGGGCCCAAGATGCTCCAGGCCGTCGTCGTACGGGCCTGGCAGAAGGGTGACCAGCGCGGGGTGACCGTGGAGGGAGACGCCGTGGCCGTGGTCCCGCTACTTCCCGGTATGTCGTTCAGGATCACCTCCACCTTCGGCGGCCCCATCGAATGCTTCCGCCCCGACGACGGCAGCCCGGGCTGCCAGTGACCCCACGACAGCACCAGCCCTCACGGTCTCCGTGACAGCTGGATGGGGCTGGTGACCTTCGCGACGGTGACTGGGATCTCGTGGGTTTCCTGACGGAGCATGGGATCCCCCCGATTTCGTGATGGACGGGATGGTGGGTGGTGATCCCTGCGGCGGAGCACGGGCCCTCGGTGGCTTCGTGATGGCCGGATGGTAGGCATACTCCTGACCATCATCGGATTCGGCGGCGGCGCCAGGGGCACCGGTGCCATCGCAGGGGCCGGGGACAGGTCAGGCATCCCCGCGGACAGGCCAGGTCAGGGATCGAGGAAATGGCAACACCACCCGTGCGCCCGCAGGAGCGGACGGCGTCCGGCATCCTGCTCGGCGTCCTCGCCCTCGTCGCCCTGCTCGCCCTGGTGGCCGGGGTGCCGTACGCACTGATCCGCGTCTTCGGCTCCCCGCTTCCCGACGGCGGGCTCTCCCCGGACACCCTGACCCGGCGTCTCGGGCCCGGCGCGGTTCTCGACATGCTGTCGGTGCTGGTCTGGCCGGTCTGGCTCCAGCTGGTCGCCTGCGTGGTGGCCGAGCTGTCCGCGATCCGCGGGACCGGGGCGCCACCCCGGATCCCGTTCGCGCGCGGCACCCAAGCCTTGATCCACCGCCTGGCCACCACCGCGTCCGTGCTGGTCATCGCGCCCACCCGGACCACGCCGCCGGCCCTCGTGGCCGGTGGCCCCGCCGGGCCGGAGTGGCATCCGGGTGGACGGCCGGACGGCTCACCCCGCCACGCCGACGCGCGCGTGGACACCCAGGCCGAGGACCCCGAGGCCACACGTGACCTGCGAGGGCTGCGCCATCGTCGCGGGGGACCCCAGCCGGCGGTGAACGCGCCTGGGCGGAGCCCCGCATCCCACGAAACGGGCCGGCACGCGGGCGCCCCGCTCCCCAGCACAGCGGCCCCCGCACCCCTTGGCACAGCGGCCCCCGCAACGCCCGGCTTCGCTACGGCCGCGACTCCAGGCTCGGCCGCTCCCGGGATTCCCGGTGTAGTCGCTCCTGCCACCCCCGGGTTCGCTGGGGCTGTTACCCCCGGGTTCCCTCAGGCGAGGTCGTTCACCGAGGCGGAGTTGCGGGCCGCGGTTTCCGGTTTCACCGCTGCCGGGTCGCTCAGCGCGGCGGGGTTGCTAGCGGCGCTCGGACGCAGGCGCAGGGAGCGCCTCTGGACCCGGCCGCCCGGATTCGGGCTTCCCGTGCCCACAGGCGACGCGACGCTCGCGGAGGTCGCACTCCGGCTCGCCGCCGATCAGACCGGCGCGAGACTGCTCGACCTCGGCCTCCGCCACCTCAGCAAGGAGCTGGCGGCCATGGGCCGTACGCCGCCGACGGTCTACGGTGCCTTCCTGGCCTCCACCCACATCGACCTGTGGATCCATCCGGGCGACGAGGACGTGCCCGCACCTTGGGCGGCCGTGGACGGTGGCCGGGTCTGGCGGCTGGACGCCCTCGACGGCGCCGCGCTGAACGAGCAGGCCGTGGCGGGCACCCTCGCTCCCTACCCGGGGCTCGTCTCCATCGGCACGAACGAGAGCGGGCGGGTGCTGGTCGACCTGGAGACGGCCCGTGGCCTGATCGACCTTCGCGGACCCGGTCCGATCGTGGCCGCGGCCCTCGCGGCGGCGGCCGTCGAGCTGGCGACCAGCCGGTGGTCGGACCACGTGAGGTTGATCCTGGTCGGCTTCGGTCATGAGCTCGCGATGGTCGCGCCTGACCGGGTCACCGTCGCAGGGAGCGTCGCCGAGGTGCTGCCGGAGCTATCGGCGCGTACGGCGCAGGTCCGGCGAGCGCAGGCCGCCTCCGGGACCGACTCAGCGCTCACCGGTGCCGGGGGCGGGTCGGTGGCCGCTGGGGGCTCGCCGGGTACTCAGGGTGCTCACGGTGAGGCAGCGAGGCCCACCTACCTGCTGTCGGCCCTGGCCCCGACCCCTGAGGAGGCCGTAAGGCTGGCCGAGGCGGCCCGTAACGGCACGCGGATGCCCTCGGGCTACCTTGTAGCGGGCGGCGGGTCGCCGGGCTCAGCGTGGACCTGGGAGCTCACCGAGGAGGGCCGGGCCGGCGTCAAGGAGCTGGGGCTGGACGCCGCGGGGCAACTACTGAGCGAACGGCAGTACGCGCAGGTCGCCGAGCTCTTCCGTACCGCCGTTCAGGGGAGCGTGCTGCCCCTGCCGGAACCTGAGCCGAACGGCCTGGCGGCGGCGCAGCTCGCCCCCTCCTTCCGCCCGTCGGCGGAGGTCTCGGTGCTGGGTACCGTCCGGGTCCTCACGCCACTGCCCCTGGAGGAGGAGCGGGTGCCCATCTGCTCCGAGCTGGCCGCCTACCTGGCCACGCACCCGGGCGGCGTTCACCCGAGGGCGCTTGACGGGGCGCTGTGGCCGGGCGGCGTGGAGACCGCCGTACGGGACGCCGCGATCGTCCGCGCGCAGGAGTGGCTCGGCATGGACAGCGCGGGACGTTTCAACCTGTACGTCGACACCGGGGGCCTCCTGCGGCTCGGCCCCGAGGTGCGGGTGGACTGGCAGGTGTTCCGCGAGCTGGTACGGCTCGCGCGGCGCGATCCGGCGAACGAGGCCGCGGCGCTCGACGACGCCTTGGCCTTGGTCCGGGGGCCGCTGGCGGCGGGGCACCCGGCCGAGCGCTACCTGTGGCTGGCGGGGGACCCGCTGGGCCCGGAGATCATGGCGCGGGTGTCCGACGCCGCGCACCGGCTGTGCGAGGTGCGGATGCGGGCCGGGGATCCCGACGGCGCCATCGGGGCCGCGCTCGCCGGGTTGCGGGTCTCGGAGGGCGACGAGGGTCTGTGGCGCGACCTGCTGCGGGCCGCGCACGCCACCGGTGACATGGGCACGCTCCAGCTCTGGGTGGGGACGCTGCGGCAGCGCGCCGCCGCCTCCCAGTACTGGGGGCGCCTCGTCCCCGAGACGGAGTCCCTGATCGCGGAGCTCCTCCCTTCACCCCCATGATCCTCCCTGCACCCCCATGAAACGGATGATCCGCCGAACCCCGGGGAGTGACCACCGCCATCCGTCCCGCCGCCGTCTGCGTGGGGTCAGATGGTGAGGGCTGTTTGGATGGGGGTGGCGGTGCCGGAGATCACTAGCAGGCCTCGGCCGGGGGGGCCGCCGACCGCGCCGCGTGGCAGCCGTACGTTGAACAGGTCGCCGTCCGCAGGACTCTGGACCGACAGCAGCAGCCCTGTGCGCGCCTTGCGGGCCTCGGCGACGAACCCCCGGTAGGCGGTCGCGAGGTCACCGGTCGTGCCCGCGATGAGCAGCCCGTGCTCGCCGTCCCTGCCGCTGCGCAGCGTGCTCTCGAGCGCCAGGCCGAGGGGCGAGTCCGGGGACACCAGCTCGGCGTCGTCCACGATGACGACGTACCGGTCGTGGCCCGCGAGCGCGGCCGGCAGGTCGCCCGCCTCCCCGTCCCCTCCGAGGACGGCCAGCACGCCCGGCTCCCCGGACAGCTCCCGCAGGGGGCTGCGGCGGGGAGCCACCACGGCGACCGGGGTGTCGCGGTGGAGCAGCGAGCGGGCGGCGGTCAGCAGTACGGACGAACGGCCGGACCTGGACGGTCCCGCGATGACCGCCGCCGGGCCCTGCGCGAGCAGGTCGACCCCAAGGGGGGCCAGGGAGTCGCCGCCCGCGCCGAGCAGCGCCCACAGGGGGGAGGGCGGCTCGAAGGCGGGAACCAGCTCCAGGGCCTGGGAGGAGGTGATCCGCATCGGCAGCGCGTCCACCTTCAGCAGCGAGCCTGGGCCAGGGAACCGAGACGAGGCCGTACGGGCGAGCGCCTGCAGCGCCGCGACCTGCGCGGGCCCCGAGGGATCGTCGCACAGCAGGGCGATCTGGCTCTCGATGACGCCCTGCTCTCCGATGGAGATCGCGCGCCCCGGCGGCATGGCCGACGGGAGGCTGCGCGGCGGGAGCCCGGCGAGGCCGTAGTCGGCGGGATCGGCCAGCCGCATGATCAGCCGGTCCTCGAACAGCGTGGAGATCTGGCCGAGCAGGCCTGACCTGTCGGAGGTCACCACGGCCCGCAGCCCGACCGCGGGCCCCTCGCGGAGCAGTTGCATGAGCGAGTCGAGCAGCCGCCCGTAGTCGTAGCCCTCGAACGCCGCCGCGAAGCCCTCCCAACGGTCCAGCATCAGCACGAGCCAGGGCATCCGCAGCGTCGCGTCCGCTGACTCACCGCTCCCACCAGCGGTCCCGGCTTCGGGAAGGGACGCCGGCTCACCGCTCCGGCTTGCGATCCCGGACGGTGGTTCACCGCTCCGGCCGGCGATTCTCGCTTCGGCCGGGGACGGTGAGGCGCCGTTCACGCTCGCCGCTCTGGCCTCGGCCAGGGAGGCGTAGCCGGCCTCGGCGAGGAGCTGCTGTCTGCGGCCGACCTCGATGCGGAGCCGGGTGAGCAGGCGCTCGACGCGGTCGAGCTGGTCGCGCGTGACGACGGCGCCGCAGTGCGGGAGCGCCACCAGCGGCAGCAGGGCGCCCGAGCCGCAGTCGATCGCGTGCAGGTGCACGTCCTCGGGCGAGGCGTGCATGGCGATGGAGCCGGCCAGGGTCCGCAGGGCTGTGGACCTGCCGGTGCGGGCCGTGCCGGCGATCAGCAGGTGACCGCCGTGGGCCGGGTCGAGTACGAGCGGCCGGCGATCCTGGGCCCAGGGGAGGTCGGTGAGACCGAACCTCAGCGGCGGCACCTCGGTGCCGTCGTATGGGTCCAGGGCCGGCGGCAGGCCGGTCAGGCCGAACCGCGGCGGTGGCACCTCACGTCCGCCGTGCGCGGACTCCTCCAGCAGGACCGTATCGGGGAGCGGGGGGAGCCACGGGCTCGGCTGCTCCTTGATGCCCATGATCCGGGCGGCGTCCACCACGGCGTCCACGAGGACGGCCAGGTCACTGGTCGGCCCTCCGTTGCCCCCGCCCGCGCCCCCCTGCGGGCCCGTGCGCAGCGGGTGCCCGAGATCGCGCCAGCCGACCTCCACGACCCTCGGCCCGGCGCTCCGGCGCGCGGCCTCCGGCACCCTCCCGCCGACCCGCGCCGTCTGGACGGCCTGCGCGGCCCCGATGCCGGATCGCACGTAACACCGTCCGGGAGTGGACTTGGAGATGTGCGCGGCCTCGGGCCCGGAGATGACGTCGGCCGACTCCGTGGCCTCCGTGACCCGCAGCGCGATGCGCAGCGAGGTGTTCGCCTGGATGTCGGCGGTCACCACGCCACCGGGCCGCTGGGTGGCGAGGACGAGGTGGATGCCGAGGGAACGGCCGCGCCGGGCGATGTCGACCAGCCCGTCCATGAAGTCCGGCAGCTCGGCCACCATGGCGGCGAACTCGTCGATGATCAGCAGAAGCCGGGGCAGGGGCGCGGCGCTCCCGGCACCCCGGGTGGCGGACGTGGATTCCAGGACCGGAGAGCCCGCGCCCCCCGCTTCGCGCGAGTGGTCCCTGAGCTCGTGGTAGTCGTCGATGTCCTTGGCCCCGGCCGCGAGCAGCAGCCGCTCCCTGCGGCGGATCTCGGCGGCGAGCGACGCCAGCGCCCGCTGGGTGAGGTGCTCGTCGAGGTCGCTGACCATGCCGACGGTGTGCGGCAGGCGCACGCACTCCTTGAACGCGGCGCCGCCCTTGTAGTCGATCAGCACGAACGTCATCTCGTCGGGGCGGTTGGCGACGGCGAGCGAGCAGATCAGCGTCTGGAGCAGCTCCGACTTGCCCGCTCCCGTCGTTCCCGCGACGAGCGCGTGCGGGCCGTCCGTGCGCAGGTCGACGCTGAACGGGCCCTCCGCCCCGACACCGATCGGCACCTCGGTCGTGCGGCCCCCCGAGCGCCACCGCGTCGCCACGGCGCGGCCGGTGGGGGTCAGCTCCAGCAGGTCGAGCAGGCGCACGGACGAGGGGAGCGCGACCGCGGCGTCGTCCCTGCTCACGTCGCGCAGCGGGGAGAGCGAGCGGGCCAGGCGTTCGCACCACGCGGGCGAGACCTGGTCGGCGAGGATCTCGCCGATCGAGTCCAGCCCCCCGCCGCGCAGCCGTACGAACCCCTCGGGCGCGCAGTCGACGACCGTCGCGCACTCCTCCGGGAGCAGCCGCTGGTCCTCGTCGATGGCGATCGTGTAGACGCCGGCGCGCGGCCCCTGCCGGAGCACCTGCGGCATGCCGGGAAGCGCGCGCAGCACCTGGGCGCCGTCGAGGATGACCAGCACGTCGTACGGGCGGTCGTCGTAGGAGGCGAACAGGGGCTCCTCGTCGGGCAGGAACGAGCGCCCCCATCCCTTGGCCGGCGCGAGGGGGGCCAGGCCGTGGTCGTCGGGGCCGAGACGCTCGGCGATCAGCGCCGCCAGCTCCGATACCCGCTGGGCCGCCGCTTCGGGGTCGGCGCCGACCAGCGCGACGCAGTCGGCGTCACGTGGCGCGCAGTGGGGCAGCCAGCGCGCCCAGTTCCACTGCGCCGCCCCGTCGGCACCGGCGGAGAGCACCACCACGGCGAGGTCGCGAGGGCTGTGCAGGGTGACGGCGGCGCCGACCAGCGACCGGGTGATGCCCAGCGTCACCTCGCGCGGCCCGGTCATCCCCGCCACGCCGAGCCGGCGCATCGCCAGCGAGACCGGCACGGCCCCGGACACCGGATGCTCGGGCATGGGCATGTCGGGAGACGCGCCGCGCTCGGGAACGAACTCGATCTCCGCGGGCAGGTCGGCCAGGCCGATGCGCAACCGCAGCGCGTCGGGATCGTGGCTCCTGCGCTCCCACAGCCGCCGCCGGGGACCGGTCGCGGTGAGCAGGAGCTCGGCGGCGTCGGGGGAGGCGGCGCGGCGTTCGAGCTCGTTCACCGCCCTGGCCTTCTCGACCGCCACCTCGAACGCGGCCAGGCGCTCCCTGTAGGCCTTCATCTCCTGGCGGTACTTCCTGCGGCCGTGCCGCCGGTCGCCGATCCACTGGCCGATCATGATCAGGGGGGTCATGAGCCCGATCAGCAGGTAGTACCAGATGTGGAACACCGCGGCCATGGTGAAGCCGAGGACGGCGGGCAGGCAGGCGGCCAGCAGCTGCAACCGCATGCCCTCGCCCCGGCTGGGCTCGGCGGGCACCTCGAACCGCCTTCGGCGCTCGGCCGGGCGCAGCCGGGGCGGCCGGTTGTAGGCGAGGCCGCCTTCGGGCAGGACGTCCAGATGCGCGTCGGGCGGCTCGGTCGCCCGCAGGACGAGGACGGAGTTCCCGCAGGTGAGCGGGGTGCCGTCGAGCCAGGGGCGGGGGGCGCTCACCGGCTCGCCCGCGAGCTGGGGGACGGTGTGGGTGGCCCCGCGCGTGAGGGCGCCGATCACCTCGACCCTCTCCGCGCTGACTTCCGAGGGCCCTCCGCGCGCTCGCTTCCTCGCCTTGCGCCGGGCACGCCGGGACATCTTCGCCGGGGCCCTGCCCGGGGATAAGACGGACCTCACGAGGACCTCGTCCGGCGTGACGCGTACCTCGGCCGCCTCGGGCGGCAGATGGTGGTCGCCGACCGACACCGCGCACGCCGGATCGGACCCGATGACGTGGACCCCGAGGCCGAGCCGGTGGACCGAGCCCGCCGCGGGCCCACCGACCACCCTGATCTCGATCACGCCGCCGGGCTCCGCGAGGACCGTGGACCCGGCGGTCCGCTGGTCGAGCGTCACCAGGTCGCCGTCGCGGAGCGCCGCGACCATGGGGGCGTCCGGGTCGAGCCGCCTGCCGTCGACCCACAGCGAGGGCACCTCCCGCCCGCGCGGGCGTGCCTGTCCGCCGAGGCCGTACGGCGCGCGTGCCCGCGCCAGCCGTACGACGTTGCCGCGGGTCTCTCCCGGCGCGCCCTGCAACGCCACGGCGAGGCCCGCGACCGTGGTCTCCTCGTCACCATCGATGACGACGTCACGATGGCCGTGCTCTGAGACCACGGTAAGCATGATCCGCATGCGGCGTCTCCTCCGGGTCCGGCTCCCGCGCATAACGTAGCGACGGGAGTTCATCCGGTCCGGAGGTTTACGTCAACCAGACCCGGGGGTGCCCGTCTCCCTACTTCTCCACTTTCTTGCCGTCAGGGTTGATGAGATACCACTTGCCGCCGAACTGGTTCCTGCCCTGGCCGTTGTAATCGCCGGGCTTCATGTCGCCGCTGTAGTAGTACAGCGGGTGCTTGTCGTAGGTGACCTGCTTGTCTCCCTGCTTGCGGGTCGTGGTGCCGAGAAGGTTCTCCTTCACCCCGGTGCCGGCCTGGGGCTTGCCGCGGGTGAGGAGCGGCGGCCAGGTGATCGCGCAGTTGTCGTAGCAGTTGGACGTGTTGTCCTTGTCCTTCTCGAAGACGTAGAGAGCCTTGTCGTTGTCGCCGACCAGGATCTTGCCGTACTTCGAGTCCGCGACCTTGACCTTCGCGTGCTCGGGCGTCGGCATGGGGCTCATCATGGATTCGGTCCCCGACGGCGACGCTCCCGGCGAGGTGTATGTGGGGCTCGTGCCGGGGCTCGACGTGGTCGTCGGCGAGGACTCGGGGTATGGGGACATGTCTGTGCTGGTCGGTGACTCGGTGGCGTTCGCCGCCCTGCTGTAGCTGGTCGCGGGCCTGCCGGCTCCGCCACATGCGCTTACCAGCAGGACGGTTGTGGCCAGCCCGACGCTCGACGCCAGAATTCTGTTCATAACCCCCTCCTTCTCAAGAGCTCCGCACCCAGCTGTCGGGGCCGGACTATGTATCTGCCGAGGGGGGACGTAGCTATCCTTCCCGCCTATCCAGGTTTCAGCACATCCGTGCTCGTTTCGCATGGTCTCCGACCCAAAGACCGATACGGAAAGAGGGATAACGTGGGTGGTTATCGCGTGGTGTCGTGTTGTCCCACGGGTTTCCCACAGGCGTCTGTGGGCGACTGCTGTGGATAACCTCCACTCCTGTGGATAACTCGGAGGCGTTGTGGGCTGATTTACGATCTTAAACCGGATTTATGGGCATGATTCGGGCGGAACTGTGCCTGACGATAACGCGCTGCCGCTGTGGATAAAGCTGTGTACAACCGGCCGTGAAGACCGGTTCGGTGCCGGTTCGGTGCCGGTTCGGTGCCGGTTCGGTGCCGGTTCAAGGCCGGTCCAGTGAGGGGGAAGGGGCTGTCATGCCGGACTACGTGCAGGTCCAGGTCGCGGTCGAGGACCGGGCCAAGGCCGCCGAGCTCGCCCGGTCGGCCGTCTCCGCCAGGCTCGCCGCCTGCGTACAGATCGTCGGCCCCGTAACGAGCACCTATCGGTGGAAGGGCGCGGTGGAGACGGCCGAGGAGTACCTGTTGCTCATCAAGACCACCCGCGAGCGCTCCGTCGAGCTGACCGAGCACATCCGACGCGAGCATCCGTACGAGATGCCGGAGATCATCAGCCTGCCGGTCGAGGGCGGCCTGGGCGCTTACCTGCACTGGGTCGACGAGGAGACGCGGCGCGGCCCTGAGAGCTATGGCCGGGAGACGGGCGGTTAGGATGCCGCTTCGCAGGGAAACCAGAGTGGTAACTGTTGCTGACGATACGTTCGATACAAAGGGGAATAACAGCGGAAATATCATGGCGACCGGTGTCACGGGGCAGCTGCGACTCTTGACGCTCCCGTTGACAGTTAATCCATAGTGGATAAGCATGGGTCCGGTTTCTATCCCTGAGCTTGGTGCAAGCTGCACGCAATGGCATGAGAATTCCGGAAGATAACCCAACGACCCCCCGTCCTACATATCCGTGACCATGCCGTCCCGCACCGTGGTCATGCGGTTCATCTCGGTCAGCCCCGTTGGCGGCCGATTTCAGCGCATGGTGAGGGTGTCGGCCTGGTTCCTGATTCGGGAGCCCCCCACCCATGAGGATCAGCGAGAAACCCGATCGTGACAGCCGCGCGCCCGTGAACTCGGAGCGCCCGGGGTCGCCGGGCGCGCTGTCCGGACCGGCCTCCCGCAAGCTCCCCGTGCCGCCTCGCGAGCGCAAGCCGGCCCTCGCCGCCCTCGCCCTGCTGCTCGTCCTCGGCGGGGCGCTCGCCACCACCTTGCTGGTCCTCCGCAGTGGCGACCGCGTGTCGGCCATCCAGATCACCCAGCAGATCGGCGCCGGCCAGCCGATCCTCCCCGAGGCGATGGAAGAGGTCCAGATCGCCGACACCGGCATCCCGTACGTCTCCTGGAGCCACCGGCAGGAGGCCGCCGCGACCTTCGCACGGGTGACCCTGATCCCCGGCACCCTGCTCACCGAGCAGATGGTCAGCAACGCGAGCGAGCAGGTCGGCCCCGGCAAGATCACCCTCGGCCTCGCACTCAAGGCCGGCCAGATGCCGCTGAGCCTCCAGAGGGGCGACCACGTCCAGGTGCTGTACGTGCCCGGCTCGGGCCGTGGCACGGCACAGGGCAAGGTGCTCGCTCCGAGCGCGCTGGTCGAGAGCGTGGGCACCAGCGAGGGGAGCAGTTCGGGCCTGGTGTCGATCATCGTCGACGCGACGGTCTCCCCGGCGATCGCCATGTACTCCTCAAGCGGTGAGATCGCCCTCGGCAAGCTCTCCGGAGCCGGCTGACGTGGCGCTCATCGCCCTCGCCGCCGACAAGGGGGCGCCCGGCGTGACCACCGCCGCGACGGCGCTCGGCGCGGTGTGGCCACGGCCGGTGCTCCTCGCCGAATGCGACCCGTCGGGAGGCGACCTGGTCTACCGCCTGCCCAGCGTCGACGGAAGCGTACTCAACCCGGGCCGTGGACTGCTGAGCCTGGGCGCCACCGCGCGCCGGGGCCTGCGGCCCGAGCAGGTCCACGAGCACACCCAGAAGCTCGTCGGCGGCCTCGACGTGCTGACCGGCCTGACCAACGGCGAGCAGGCCGCCGGGCTGACCTGGCTGTGGGGTCCTCTGGGCCGGGCGCTCGCCGCGCTGCCGGGGGCCGACGTGCTCGCCGACTGCGGCCGGCTCGGCGCCCACCCCCAGATGGCCGACCTGGTCGCCGAGGCCGAGCTAACGCTGCTGTTCACCCGGCCGAGCCTCGACCACGTGGCACACCTGCGCGAGCGCCTCATGCTGATCTCCGGGCAGGTCGGCGTGGTGGTGATCGCCGACCCCCGGTCCTACCGAGGCTCGATCGACGAGGTGCGCCGCATCGTCGCCGCCACCGCCAGGGAGGTGGTCTTCGTGGCCGGCCTGGCGTACGACCCGAAGGGCGCTGAGCTGCTCAGGGGCCAGTGGGGCGGCCGGCTGGACCGCTCCCTGCTGATCCGTACGGCCCGGGAGCTCGCCGGCCGTCTCGCCGCCCGCGTGGCGCCGGGCCGCACATCCCCGCCCGCCACGGAACCGCCACGCCCACGAACGGGGGAGCGAGCGACATGAGCATCGACCACACGCTGGTGAAGCGGTTCCGGCAGGAGGTCGGTGATCGGCTCGCGCACCAGCGCAGGCTCGACCAGGCGAGCGGCCTCGTGCCGATGTCGGGGGAGGACGAGCGCCAGTTCGCCCGGGCGCTGATCTCCCAGGTGCTCGAGGAGCACGCGCGGAGCGAGATCGGTTCGGGGCGCACCCCTCCGACGGCCGAGGAGGAGGAGGCGCTGGCGGCGGGCATCCACGCGGCGCTGTTCGGCGTCGGCCGGCTGCAGCCGCTGCTCGACGACCCAGAGGTCGAGAACATCGACGTCAACGGCTGCGACCGCGTGTTCGTCGGATACGCCGACGGCCAGGAGCTCGTCCACGATCCCGTGGCCGAGTCCGACGAGGAGCTGGTCGAGCTCATCCAGATCCTCGCGGCCTACAGCGGCCTGTCGAGCCGCGCCTTCGACACCGCGAACCCCCAGCTCGACCTGCGGCTCCCCGACGGCTCACGGCTCTCGGCGGTCATGGACGTCACGGTGCGCCCCGCCGTGTCGATCCGCCGGGCCCGCCTCGGCAAGGTCTTCCTCAGCGACCTGGTGGGCAACGGCACCCTCACCCCCGAGCTCGGGCGTTTCCTGTCGGCCGCCGTCGGGGCCAGGAAGAACATCATGATCGCGGGCTCCACGAACGCCGGCAAGACCACGCTGCTGCGCGCCCTGGCCAACGAGATCCCGCCCCACGAGCGGCTGATCACGGTCGAGCGCGCGCTGGAGCTGGGGCTCGACCAGTTCCCCGAGCTGCACCCGAACGTCGTGGCGTTCGAGCACCGCCTGCCCAACTCCGAGGGCCAGGGCGAGATCACCATGGCCGAGCTGGTGCGGCGCTCGCTCCGCATGAACCCCAGCCGGGTGATCGTCGGCGAGGTGCTGGGCGACGAGATCGTGACGATGCTGAACGCCATGACCCAGGGCAACGACGGATCGCTGTCGACGATCCACGCGAACTCCTCGATGGAGGTCTTCAACCGCATCGCCACCTACGCCCTGCAGGCCGAGGAGCGCCTGCCGATCGAGGCGACCCACATGCTCATCGCCGGGGCGATCGACTTCGTGGTCTTCATCGAGAAGCGCAACGACTACCACGAGGGCGGCCGGCTGCGCCGCTACATCGCCAGCGTCCGCGAGGTGGCCGGGGTCGACGGGCGGGTGCTGTCCTCGGAGATCTTCGCCCAGGGCCCCGACGGCCACGCCGTGCCGCACGCGCCGATCGCCTGCGTCGACGACCTGGCCCAGCACGGCTACGACCCGACGATGGGAGCGTGGTCATGATCCCGCTCCCCGCCGGGCTCTTCGATCCGCTCGCGATCCTCGCGGGCGCGCTGATCGGTGGCGGGCTGTTCCTGTTCGGCCTCGCCCTGTACGGGGTGCGCCCGGGGCCGCCCTCTCCCGATCGCGGCGCCCGGCGCCGTGAGGTGCTGCGCAGGCTCTCCACGCGCTCCGCGGTCGCGACCATCACCGGCGGCGTGGTGCTGGTGATCACGAGCTGGCCGGTCATGGCGGCGGGAGCGGTGCTGCTCGTCCTGGCCTGGCGCGGCCTCACCGGCGGCGCGGCCGAGGAGCGGGGGGCCATGACAAGGCTCGAAGGGCTCGCGGCCTGGACCGAGTCCCTCAGGGACACCATCGCCGGCGCCGCGGGCCTCGAACAGGCGATCCCGTCCTCGATCAGGGCGGCGGCGCCCATGCTCAGGCCGCACCTGCGCTCCATGGTCGACCGCCTGCACACCCGGATGCCCCTGGCCGACGCGCTGCGGATGTTCGCCGACGAGCTGGACGACCCCTCCGCTGACCTGGTGATCGCCGCGCTCATCCTCAACGCCAAGCTGCGCGGCCCCGGCCTTCGCGAGGTGCTCGGCGCGCTCGCCGTCTCCGCGCGCGAGGAGCTCGACATGCGCCGCCGCGTCGAGGCCGAGCGCCGTGCGACGCGCCGCAGCGTCCAGATCGTGGTCGGCACGGCCGTGGCCTTCGCGGCCGCCCTGGTCGTCTTCAACCCCTCCTACGTCGAGGAGTACGACTCCCTGCTGGGGCAGGCCGTGCTCGTCGTGGTGGCCGGGCTGTTCGGCGCCGGGTTCGCCTGGATGCGGCGGCTGGCCCGTTTCGACAAGCCCGCCCGGCTTCTCGGGCCGGCGTCGAGCGCCCCCGTGGAGCGCGAGCTGGTGTCCGGAGGCGTCCATGGCTGAGAACGTCCTCGCCGGGGCGGTGTTCGGGCTGGGCCTGTTCCTGCTGATCAGAGCTCTGTTCCCTCCAAGGCCAGGGCTGGTCGCCCGCCTGCTCGCGCTCGACTCCGCCCGGCAGGGCGACGACGCCCTCCGGCTCCGGCTCATCAACCCCGACGAGGAGGTCAGCGCCTTCCGGCGCGGTCTCGGTGTACGGCTCGCGCAGTTCTACACCGCTCGGGGCTGGGAGGTCCGCTCGACCCGCGCCGATCTCGCCCTGCTCGGCCGGTCCTTCGAGGGCTATCTCGCCACCAAGATGCTGCTCGCGGTGTCCGGGCTGCTGGCGTTCCCCGTCCTGGCCGGCTGGCTGCTGCTGATGGGGTGGGGAGTCTCGCTCCAGGTGCCGCTGTGGGGGGCGCTGCTCGTCGCCCTGGTCTTCTTCTTCCTTCCCGACCTGCAGATCCGAAGGGACGCCGCCGTGCGCAGGCGCGACTTCCGGCATGCCGTGGGCGCGTTCCTCGACCTGGTCGCGATGAACCTCGCGGGCGGCAGGGGCGTGCCGGAGGCGCTGCTGATGGCGGTGTCGGTCGGCGAGGGCGGCGGCTCGTCCAACTGGGCGATGGCCCGCATCCGCGAGGCCCTGGCCAACGCCAGGATCGTCGGCATAACCCCCTGGCAGGCGCTCGGCCAGCTCGGCGACGAGATCAACGTCGACGAGCTGCGCGACCTGTCGGCGGCGCTGGGATTGGTGGCCGACGACGGCGCCAAGGTACGCGCCTCGCTCACCGCCCGCGCGGCGACGATGCGGCGGCGCGAGCTCGCCGAGGTCGAGGGCCAGGCCGGCGAGCGCTCACAGTCCATGCTGGTCGCCCAGCTCCTGCTCTGCGCGGGATTCGTGATCTTCCTCAGTTTTCCGGCAGCGATGAAGATGTTGGGGTCGTAGATGTTCACACCACCGTGGCTCACTTACCTGGTCGCCGTGCTCCACGTACGCGTCGACCGTGCCAGGACCGCCCCCTCGCGCGGAGCCTCCGCCGTCGAATGGGTGATCATCACCGCGATCATCGCCGGCGTGGCCCTCGGCCTGGCCACGCTGATCAAGACCTTGGTCACCCAGAAGCAGGCCGAGATCCAGAGCAACTTCGGCGGGGGCGGCGGTACCGGCGGAAAGCCGTGACCAGGCGGGCCTCGTCCCCGAAGGCCGCCGCGTGCGTGGGCCGGCGCGACCGGGGGGCCACGGTGGTGGAGCTGGCGCTGCTCATGCCGGTCCTGCTGATCGTGATCCTGCTGGTCGTGCAGTCGGTCCTGTGGTTCCACGGCCGCCAGGTGGCGGACGCGGCGGCCCGCGAGGGGGCCAGGCTCGCGCGTGCCGCCGGAGCCTCCGGCAGCGGCTGGCAGGGCCAGGCCGAGGCCAGGGCCCTGCAGGTCGTACGCGCCATCGGGCCACGGCTGCTCGCGGGTGCCAAGGCCCGCGCGTGGGAGCAGGGTGGCGAGCGCGGCGTCGAGGTGACCGGCGGAAGCGTCTCGGTGATCCCGCTGCTGCCCCGCACGGCGTTCACCATCACCTCCCGGTTCGGCGGCCCGGTGGAGTGCTTCCGCCCCGACGACGGGAGCGGCGCGTGCGGCTGAGAGTGCCTGGCCGCGAGGTCTTCGCGCGTTCTCCCGACCGGGGGTCGATGGCGGTCGAGACCGTGATGCTGGCGCCCGTCTTCCTGCTCTTCCTGATGTTCCTCGTCGGGGCGGGCCGGGTCGTCGAGGCGCAGGGCGAGGTCAACGGGGCCGCGAGGGACGCCGCGCGCGCCGCCTCTGTGCAGCGCACCTTCGCGGCTGCCGAGACCGCCGCCCGCGACGCCGCCGGGTCCGCGCTCGACGACCAGTGCGGCCCGAAGGTGAGCCTCTCCGGCAGCGACTGGAAGGAGGGCGGCAGCGTACGGGCGACCGTGACCTGCGACCTGAAGCTCGACTTCCTCGGGTTCGGCACGCTCAAGCAGATGAAGGGCGACTCGGTGGTGCCGCTGGAGCAGTTCAGGAGGGTCGAGTGAGACGGCTCCGGCAAGATCAAGGCTCGATGTCAGTATTTGTCGTGATCTTCTCCGTGGTGGTGTTCATGCTCGCCGGGCTCCTGGTCGACGGCGGCGCGGCCATCAACGCGCGGCTGCGCGCGTCCGACATCGCTGAGCAGGCGGCGCGGGCGGCGGCCGACCAGATCGACGTCGAGAACCTCCGGGTCACCGGCCAGGTGCGCCTGCTCGGCGACGACCGCGCGGTCTGCGGCCGGGCCCAGGAGATCGTCGACGCGCACGACGACGCGGAGGTCCGGCTGACCCGGTGCCAGACCGGCGCGGGCCAGGCTGAGGTGACGGTCGCGGTGAGCGCCCGGTGGAACGCGGTGTTCCTCGCCGCGCTCGGGTTCTCCGGCTCCGCCATGTCAGGTGTCGCCACCGCGGGCCCCGATCCCGGCGGCCAGCAGCCGTGACCGGGGCGGAGACGAAGGAAGGAGAGGGATGACCGCGCAACGCAGACCCCCATCGCGCACGTCGTCCGGGATCACCCCGGCGGCGCAGCCTCGGCGCATCCGGCCGCGACGGACGGTCGGCGACGTGATCGCCGGCATCGGGGCCCTCATCGCCCTGGCCGCGCTCATGGGCGGTGTCCCCTATGCCCTCCTCCGTCTCGCGGGCCCGCCGCTGCCCGACGAGCTGCTCAACGGAGACCTCCTCACCAGGCAGGTCAGCACCAGCACGGCCGTCGCGATCCTCGTGCTCCTGGTCTGGCTCACGTGGTCCCAGCTGGTCCTGTGCGTGATCGTCGAGGTGTACTCCGGCATCCGCCGCATCGGCATGCCCGTACGCGTGCCGCTGTCGGGCGGACCGCAGGCGCTGGCCAACCGTCTCGTCTCCACGGCGCTGATGCTGTTCACCGTGTCGGCCGTGGCGATACCGATCGCGGGCATCGCCTCCGGGCCGCCGCCGGCCCGGCCCTCGGTGGTCGCGGCGGCCCTCACCACTCCCATCCCGGAGGAGCAGGGCTCGCTCGGCTCGCTCGACGTGGTACGCCAGGTCAAGAAGGTGTACGTGGTCCAGCCGCCGCACGGGCGCCACCACGAGAGCCTCTGGGAGATCGCCGACAAGTGCCTCGGCGACGGGCGGCGCTATCCGGAGATCTACCGCCTCAACCAGCACAAGGCGCAGCCGGACGGCACCCGCCTGCAGATGGCCGATCTCATCAAGCCGGGCTGGGTGCTCGACATGCCGGACGACGCGAGGAATGTCCATGTCGTGCCCGTCGACGAGCAGCGGGAGACGACACTCAAGCGTCACCCGGGGAAACCCGTCGAGATGGACGGCCGCACGCAGTTCGTCGCACCGGAGGCCACGAAACACCAGACCACGAAACACCAGACCACGAAGGACCAAAGCGCGAAGGATCAAGGGTCGAAGGACCAGGCGAGCCGGAGCGCGCAGGACGAAACCGCGAAAAAGGGTGATACGAAGGTCGTCCTACCGCCGCCGGCGATGCCCCAGCGCACTTACCACCTTCCCGCCGTGCCGAAGGTCCCTGTTTCGGCCATTCCCAAACTGCCGCAGGCGACCGTTTCCCCTTCCGTGAAACCCGCGGAGAAACAGCACAAGCCCGAAAAGATCGAATTACCCGAAAGGCAGGAAAAGCAGGATCAGGGCGGCGGGCTCGATCTCGTCGACTACCTGGCGGGCGGTTCCCTGGCGGCGGCCGGTCTCCTGGCGGCGCTCGGCCGGCGCCGGCGCGAGCAGCTCTGGCACCGCGCGTTCGGCCACCGCATCCCCCGGCCGAGGGGCGACGCAGCGGGCGCGGAGGTCGCGCTGCGCCTCGGCTCGGACGCCCCCGGCAGCCGCATGCTGGACAACGGGTTGCGCCTGCTCGGCAAGCTCCTGGCCGAGCAGGGCCGCGTACCCCCGACGATCTACGCCGTGCACCTGTCCGTCCGGGGGCTCGACCTGTGGATCCACCCGCCGGAGCAGGACGCCCCCGAGCCCTGGGAGTCGCATGACGGCGGCCGCACCTGGCGGCTGCTCGCTCACGAGGGCCGGGGCATCGACGAGCACGCCCTGGCCGACGCGCCCGCCCCGTACCCCGGGCTCGTCTCGCTCGGGGTCACCGAGTCGGGCCGGGTGCTGATCGACCTCGAAGCGGCGCACGGAGTGATCGCCATCGCCGGGCACCGGGTCCGCGACGCCCTCGCCGCGCTGGCGGTGGAGCTGGCGACCAACCGCTGGTCCGACCAGATGCGGATCACGCTGGTGGGCTTCGGGAGCGAGCTGGCGACGATCGCCCCGCACCGCGTCCGGGTGGTGGGCAGCCTGGCCGAGGCGCTGCCCGAGCTGGAGGCGAGGGCCGAGGAGATGTCCGCGGCGGGCACGCAGGTGCTGACCGGCCGCGTCCACGGCCACGCCGCCGACCCCGCCTGGCCCCCGCACTTCCTGCTGTCGGCCATCGGGCCCGACACCGAGGAGGCCGCCCGCCTGGCGAAGCTCGGGCGCGCGGGCACCCGCATGTCCGCCGGGTACGTCATCGCCGGTGAAGTCCCGCACCCCACCTGGACCTGGGAGATCACCGAGGAGGGCAAGGCGCGGGTGGAGGCGCTCGGCGTCACGGTGGCGGCGCAGCTGCTGCCCAGGCGCCACTACGACGCCGTCGTCGAGCTGTTCCGCACGGCGGAGCGCCGCGAGGGCGAGCCCGTGCGCGAGGACGAGGAGCCCCGCGAGTTCACCACCTCGCCCTCGATCAACGTGCGGGTCCTCGGCCCGATCGAGATCGGGCCGGTGCCCCCGCTGGAGGAGGGCAGGGCCGAGCTGGCGTGCGAGCTGGTCGTCTACCTGGCCACCCATCCGGCCGGCGTGCATCCGGTCGTGCTGGGCGGCATCCTGTGGCCGCGCGGCGTGCAGGCCGTCGTGCGGGACGCCACGATCGCCCGGGTGGCCGAGTGGCTGGGCACCGACAGCGAGGGCAGGCCCAATCTCCGTACCGACGACACCGGCCGGCTGCGGCTCGGTCCTGAGGTGCGGTCCGACTGGCAGCTGTTCCGCGAGCTCGTCCGCCGCTCGCACAACGACCCGAGCGCACGGGCCGTGCTTCTGGAGAAGGCGCTCGGGCTGGTGCGGGGCCCGCTGCTCAACGGCAGGCCACGCGGCCGTTACGCCTGGCTGGCGGCCGACGAGCTCGAGTACGAGGTGGCGGCGAGCGTGGCGGACGCCGCCCACAGGCTCTGCGAGGTACGACTCGCCCACGGCGACGCCGAGGCGGCCGTGGCGGCGGTACGGGCGGGGCTGCTGCTGGCGGCCGACGACGAGGGGCTCTGGCGCGACCTGTTGCGGGCCGCGCACGCCACCGGCGACCCGCTCAAGCTGCGTGCCGTGGTCGACGGGCTGCACCGCCGGTCGTCCTCCCATCCCTACGGCGGGGGGATGGCCCCGGAGACCGAGTCGCTCATCGACGAGTTGCTCCCCACCTGGCGGCTGCATTCGATGCCGTCCGCGTGATCCACCGCGGCGACGAGTACGCGAAAAAGACAAGCACGAGAAAGGCGGCGGCAGTGAGAGGGATGGGGCACGCGGGTCAGGATGATTCCCGCGAGTCATGCCGATACGTGCATAACGGTGGTTCGAGCTCCCACCCCGTGGTTAGCGTCGTCGGCATGCGGATGCGGGCTGCCCTGGCCGCCGTCGCGCTGCTGGGCACCGGATGCTCGGCCGCCGGCGCGGAGCGCCCGTTCACCCCTGCGGACGGCGCCCCGTCCGCCGTCGCCACGGCCGCCGACCCCTCCGGCGACGCGACGCCCGGCCCGCTCGGCGCTCCGCAGGTCATGTCGACGCCGGGAGTCGAGAACATCGAGGTCGCGCCCGGCATGACCGTGTCCATCGAGTGGCCCTCCGGTCTCGACGGCGCGCAGCAGGCGATGGTCAAGGCATTCACCGACGGTTACGTCGGGTCCTGGAAGGCGGTCGTCAGCCAGGGCAAGGACACCGCGTACCTCTCCGGGGTCGAGGACCAGGCCGGCCGCGACGCCTACACCTGGGTTCGCGGCTTCGTCGAGCGTCGCGAGTCGGCCACCGGGTCCGCCAAGGTGTACGCCGTGCGGGTGGCGGCGGCCTCGGGCCGGGGCGCCGAGGTGGACGCCTGCGTCGACGAGTCGGGCGTCCGGGTGACGGAGGCCGGCAGCGGCCGTCCGATCACCGGCCAGCCCGCCTGGACCCGTCAGCCCACCGCCGTCTACCTCCAGGTCGCGGCCGTGCGCAAGGGCGACGACGGGGCCTGGCGGGTCAAGACCTACCTGCACGCCTCCTACCCCCACGAGCGTGCGAAGGAGTGCCGCCGATGAGATCGCTGATGCCGTTCGTCCTGGCCGCCTCGCTGGTCACCGCCCCGGTCTCCGATCCCGGAGGCCCGCGCGGCACCGGCTTCCAGGACGGCCGCACGAGCGGCGTGGTGCTGCGCGACTCCAAGATCGTGCTGAGCGGCACCGGCCTCGGCGCCAAGAGCGACGGCTACCGCGTCAAGCGCCCCTGCTGGTACGAGCCCGGCGACAAGCCCGACGACATGCTGACCAAGCAGCAGGACGTCAGGGACGACTGGTTCCACACGCATCCGACCGGCACCGCCGAGGACTTCGACCAGTTCCTCAAGCAGTACAAGGACAAGGTCGGGGAGAACGGCCGCTGGTGGGCGCCCGCGTACAATGCCGCCGACCCCGACGGCCTCGCCTGCGCCACGGGCCTGCCCGGAGCCGTCTGGGTGCCGCAGGGGGCGACGCCGCCCGGCGGGATCACCCTGCAGGAGCTCTACGATCTCGCCCGGGCCGCGCTGACGGTGCCCGAGCCGAAGATCGAGCTCAGCCCCGACGTCAAGAGCTACGTGAACCTTCCGACCTGGGTGTGGCTGACCGGCATCGGGGCCACCACCCGGTCGGTGACGGCCGAGCTCCCCGGTGTCATGTCCGCGACCGTGACGGCCACCCTCACGGACGTCAAGATCGATTCAGGCACGACCTCCGACCGGGCCGAGGTCAAGCAGGACTGCGGTCCCACGGGCCACCCGTACGTGAAGGGCGGCACGTTCACCTGCGGCGTTCGCTACCTGCGCGCCTCGGTCGACCAGTCGCGCAAGGCGTACGTGCTCACCGTGACCACGGAGTGGCCGGTGACGGCCGGTGGCGCGGTCGGTTTCGCCTTCCAGCCGGTCCAGGCGACCGCGGTCAGGGACGTCCCCGTGGGCGAGGTCCAGAGCATCGTCCGCGGCGACTCCTGACCGATCAGGCGAACTCCGGAGGAGCCGCAGGCCTGCAGGATGACGCTCACGATGAGGCCGCCGCCTTCGCGTGGGCGGGTGTTGACGTGACCATCGTGGGCTCCGACGACCGAGCGGACGATGGACAGGCCCGAGCAGGCGCCTTCGGCGGTGACCAACCGTTCATTCTGGTGACCTAGGGCGTGACTTCGCATGTGGTCTGCGATAGTGACCGTGTGCGTACGGTTCACATCGAGGCCAAGCCAGATCATCTCCTCCGTCTCGCGCGCCTGAAGGATCCCGTGGGCGCCGTCGCGGAGATGATCTGGAACGCGCTGGACGCCGAGGCGTGTCACATCACGGTCGACCTTGATGTCAACGAGCTGAGCGGTGTCGAGTCGGTCAATGTCACCGATGATGGCCATGGAATGCCGAGCGCCTCTTGCGCGAGCTGCTTCGGTGGCCTTGGCGGTTCGTGGAAGACCAGGGCCAAGGTTTCACCTGAGCTGAAGCGCGGCCTGCACGGGCGTAGCGGGCAGGGCAGGCTTCGCGCGTTCGCGCTAGGGGAACAGGTGCGCTGGGTCACGGTCGCGAAGGGGCTCGATGGTCGAAACGAACGCACGGTCATCAGCGGGGCGATCGACCGGCTCGCCGATTTCGACATCTCCGAGCCGGACTATGTTGAAGAGCCCTGCGGAACACGGGTCGAGGCGTCGGTCCCCGCGGACTTTGTCAACCGCCTGGTACAAGATGACACGGCTCAGCAGCTCGCCTCGACCTTCGCGCCCTTTCTCGCCGCTAATCCTGATGTGAGGATCACCTATCAGGGGGAGTCGTTGGATCCGGCCACCGTCTGGGCGGACACAGCTCAGTACCCGGTGGTGTGGCCAGATTCCGGTGAACACGCTGAGCCGCTGCTCCGGGTCATCGAATGGCCCAAGGATGTCGGCCGAGTCCTCGCCATCTGTGACGCCAACGGGGTCGTACTGGACGAGGTCTCGCCTGGAATCCAGGCGCCGGGATACCACTTCACGGCCTATCTCTTGTGGGACGGATTCGTCGAACGGCGGAGCGATCTCCCAATGGCGGAGATGGACGAGCTCGGAGGTCTTTTGGGGGTAGCCCGGGAAACTCTCCGTGGGCACTTCCGACGGCGTGACCGGGAGCGTAGAGCCAGGCTGATCCAGGAGTGGAAGCGCGAGGAGGTCTATCCTTACTCGGGGGAGCCCACCGAACCGACGCAGGCGGTGGAGCGCCAGATGTTCGACGAGGTGGCGACCACGATCGCGCGCCGTATTCCAGGTTCCCAGCAGAACCGGAAGACAACGCTCCGGCTGCTCAAAGAGATCATCGCCCATGATCCCAGCGGGCTCTACCCGGTTCTGGACGAGCTGTTCCGGCTGCCACAGTCAGAGCAGGAGGAGCTCAAGCGGATTCTCCAACGAACGAGCCTCTCCGATGTGGTCAAGGCGACCGGGCAGGTGGCCGACCGGCTGGACTTCGTCGCCGTGCTCAAGAAACTCGTCTTCGAGCCGGAGATCAGCAGGACGGTCAAGGAGCGAAGAGAGCTTCACAAAATCCTTGAGCGTGAGACGTGGGTGTTCGGGGATGCCTACGCGCTGATGGTCAGCGATCAGAGCCTGGATACGGTACTCATACGTCACTTGAAAGCGTTGGGCCGTGACCCTGAAGCCGGTCGGCTTGTCCCGGTGCGCAGAGAAGACGGTCGCCAGGGAATCGTCGACCTCATGCTCGGCAAAGCGCGCCGGGGAGGTTCCGGTCGCGAGCATCTCGTGGTGGAACTCAAGGCCCCCAGTGTGAAGATCGGCCAGATGGAGGTCGGTCAGATCAAGAGCTATGCCCAGGCGGTCGCCGACGATCCGCAGTTTCGCGATGCTCGGGTTTCCTGGAATTTCTGGGTCGTCTCCACAGAGATGGACGACATCGTCCGGAGGGATGCGACAGCCCCGAATCGGCCGCCCGGCTGTATCGCCGAGTGGGAGGGGGGCGTCCGTATCTGGGCGCGAACGTGGAGTGAGGTCATCGACGACTGTGAGGACCGCCTCCACTTCTACCGTGACCGACTGAATCACGATCCAGCCACGGAGCACGCGTTGGAGTATCTCCGACGAGTGCATGGCGACGTCATGCCTGAGGCGGCTGCGCGTGCGGTCGCTTATTGACGCTGGTTGACATTCGCGGGGCCGTGCTGGTCTTACCCTGGAGCCGCGCGGTTGAGACGGTGGACCGATGAGCATCCTGCGCGACCTGTTGAAGGCGTACGTCGGGGACGGATCGGTGCCGGGGGTGGTGGGTCTGGTGGCCCGGGGCGGCGGGGTCGAGGTTGAGGCCGTCGGGTCTGTCGATGTCGACGGCACCTCCCCGATGGCCAGGAACACGATCTTCCGTATCGCTTCGGTCAGCAAGCCCGTCATCGCCGCGGCGGTCATGTCGCTGGTCGACGACGGCCGCATCGCGCTGGACGACCCGATCTCGTCACCCCGATCAATCGTCACCGTGGTCCACGACATTGAAGCGCAGCGCGGCCCGAGCGGCGTACGCAGGTGCCGGTGGTCACTCGCCCTCCGAAGGCGGTGCTGACGCTGGCCCGAAATGCTCGATCCCTCGCCCCAGAGCGTGTTTCCCCCGGCCTCTTGCAGGCCTTGGCCGCAGAGGCACAAGCTCTCGCCATCGTGGGAAGGCAGAGGGAGGCTCTTGAACACCTCCGAGATCTCCAGGAGCTGACCGGCCGCTACAGCTTCAGCGAAGAGTTCGGCTGGTGCCCGTCCTCAATTTGGTTCACGAGTGCCTGGGTCAGCGCATACGGGGGAGCCACCGAGAGCGCGCGTGAGGCTCGCGACGCGGCCTTGGCCGCTTCGCCGAGCTACCAGAACGCCGCGAACGTGCGCCTGCAAGAAGCGATCAGCGTCGGCAAGAGCGGCGGCTACGACGAAGCTCTTCACCTCGCCACGCAGATAATGTCCGACCTTGACCCCGCCTACCGCACCAACATGATCATGCATACCGCACGCAGGGTGCTCGACACCGTTCCGGTCGAAAAGCGGGCCGCCCTGCCCGCGCTCGGTGACTACCGCGCCGCCGTCAACGTTCCCGTCCCGGCCTGACGCGAGTGAACACCTAGGGGCTGAGGGGAAAGGTCATCCAGGGCCCCGGCGACCGAGACTTGCTGACCTGACGGCGCGGCGTGCCTCACCGTGACGACGGAGTGGCGGGTGACCGCAGGTGGCGCGGAAGGAATCTTGCAATCTCGATGAGGTCGTCTCATAGTCGTTGGGCGATGGCCGGCACCCCCCTCGGCCGGCCGCATCATTCGGGAGGTTTGCCATGACGGCACCGCAGCACCACCGGAGTCCACTGCTCCGATGCATTCTGTCGACGGGCGCGGCCGCCGCCGTGGTGATCACCATGGCCGTGGTCCACGTGCCCACCGCGTCGGCGGCGGCGGGCTCCCCCATCACCGGCATCGGTGGCAAGTGCGTCGACGTGGCGTCCGGCAACAGCGCCAACGGCACCCGGGTGCAGCTCTGGACGTGCAACGGCGGCGCGGCGCAGCAGTGGACCGTCGAGACAGACGGCACGATCAGGGCGCTCGGTAAGTGCCTCGACGTGGCCGGCGCCTCCACCGCCAACGGCGCCAGGGCCCAGATCTACGACTGCAACGGCACGGGTGCCCAGCGCTGGATGGCCACGGCGGGACAGCTGGTCAACACGGCTTCCGGCAAGTGCCTGGACGCCGCGAACGTGAGCAGCGCCGACGGCACCCAGCTGCAGATCTGGTCGTGCAACGGCGGCGTGAACCAGCGGTGGACCATCGCCACCCCGACCCCCACGCCGACCCCGACCCCGACCGTCACCCCCACCCCGACGCCCACGCCCACCACGTCCCCCGTGCCGCGGCCCGGGGTCGGACAGTGCACGACCGGGGCGACGTACGGCAACCCGCTGCCGTCCACGACGGTCACCGCCACGAAGATCCGCGACGGCTTCAACTTCCTCGAGGGCCCGGTCTGGGACGCCACGACGCAGACCCTGCTGCTGTCGAGCATGCGCGACGGCGCGGGCGCCGAGAACGTGCAACCCGCGGACATTCTGAAGTTCACCGCGCCCAATACCTTTGAAACGTTCATCGCCGGCTCCGGCAGCAACGGCCTCGCTCTCAGCCGGGACGGCAGCACCATTCTGGCCGCGACGCACGACCAGCGCAGCGTCTCCTCCTACCGCTTGCAGGACAAGGCACGGGGCGTGGTGGCCTCGTCGTACCAGGGGCACGCGTTCAACTCGCCCAACGATCTCACCATCGGCGCCGACGGCACCGTCTACTTCACCGACCCCGACTTCCAGCGGGCGAACCGGTCCGACCAGATGTCCGGCCGCACCAGCGTCTTCCGGGTCAAGAACGGCGTGGTCTCGCTGATCGACGACACGATCAGGGAGCCGAACGGCATCGCGCTCTCGCCCGACGGCAAGACGCTCTACGTCGGCGGCAACGGCTCGGGCAAGGTCTACAAGTACCCGGTGAACGCGGACGGCAGCGTCGGCTCGCGCTCCGACTTCGCCTCGCTCTCGGGCTCGGACGGGTCCACGATCGACTGCGCGGGCAACCTCTACCAGGTGTCCTACAGCGACGCGAAGGTCCACGTCTACGCGCCTTCCGGCGCGGCTCTCGGCACGATCTCCGCGGGGGCGAGCACCACGAACGTGGCGTTCGGCGGCTCTGACGGCAAGACCCTCTACATCACTTCCGGTACGGCGTCGCATGGCGGCAACACCGGCAACTTCGGGCTCTACAGCGTGCGCCTCAACGTGCCCGGCTGGCCGTACTGACCGACGCCTCGGAGACGACTCACCCGTGGCCGGCGGGTCGGTCGTCTCCTGTCGGAAGATCATCACGAGCGCGCAGCGAGTCAGGTGATCATGGTCAGAGGGCGTGCTCGTGCTTGAGGAGCCATTCCTTGACCGGGGTGCCGTAGTAGTAGCCGCCGAAGCCGCCGGTGGAGGGAAGTACGCGGTGGCAGGGGACGAACGGGGCGATGAGGTTCTGGGCGCACGCCGACCCGGCCGCGCGTGCCGCCGTCCTCGGCAGTCCGGCCCGCTCGGCCAGTTCCGCGTAGCTCACCGTCGTTCCCGCTGGCACCGCACGCAGCGCCGCGAGCAGCCGCTGCCGGGTCGGCGTGCCCGGCTGGTCCAGTTCCACGGTGTCGAGCGCGAACAGGTCGCCGTCGAGGTAGTCCCGTACGGCCCGCGCCGGCTTGCCGAGGTCGTCGACGGGCTGGAGGGGGAGCGCGGTGAGCTTTCCCGGCAGCCGTACGTACATCTCGGCGGGGTCGGCGGTGAACCCCGCGGCGACCAGCACCCCCTCATGTACGAGCAGCGAGAGCGGCCCGGTCGGAGTCGGCAGGACCTGTGCGTCGATCGTTGCGTTCATGGCGTTTCCGAACTCCAGAGGTGTAGGGCGGCGTACGCCCGCCAGGGGCGCCACCGCTCGGTGTCGTCTTCGGGGATGTCGAGTGCCTTCATGGCCCGCCGGAGGCCGAGGTCGCCGGAGGGCCAGGCGTCGGGGTCGCGCAGGGCGCGCATCACGATGTAGCCGGTGGTCCACGGCCCGATGCCCGGGATGTCCAGGAGCCGGGACGCCGTCTCGGCAGGGTCCGCCCCGCCGTCGAGGTCCAGCTCACCTGAGGCCGCCTTCTCGGCGAGGATCTTCAGCGTCGTGATCCGCCGCCCGGTCAGCCCGAGCCCGGACAGATCGGCCCCCGCCAGCCGCTCGGCCGTGGGGAACAGCAGGCGCGGTCCATCGGCGTCCGCACCCATCACTCGGCTCCCGCCACCGTCGTACGTCCGGTCGGGTGGTCCGGCCAGAGATGAGGTGTGTTCGGGTGGGGTCGGGGCTCCGGCGATGGGGGGCTCTCCGACGTCGGGTGTTCCGGTGAGGGCTGCGACGTCGCAGGGTTTGGCAACGGTTCCGGCGCGGGCGGCGATGCGGCCGAGCAGCGTCCTGGCCCCCGCGACCGAGATCTGCTGGCCCACCACGGCGCGTACCGCCAGCTCGAAACCGTCGAAGGCGCCGGGCACGCGCAGCCCCGGACGTCGCTCGACGAGCGGGTGGAGCGCGGTCGCGCCCAGGGCGTCGGCGATGGCGCCGGGATCGGAGTCGAGGTCGAGCAACCGGCGGCACCGGGAGACGATCCTCGCCAGGTGACGGGTGTCGTCGAGGGTCACCGACAGCCTGATGTGCCCGTCGGCCGGAGCCAGAGTGATCACCCCTCCGGGCACGGCGCGGCGGTAGCCGGTGGGGCTCGCCTCCTCGACCCCCGGGATCGCCCGGGAGGCCAGGAAGCCGAGCAGGGTCTCCGCGTCGTACGGCGGCCGGTAGTTCAGCCGCAGCGTGAGCGTCGCGGGCATGCCGGGAGTGACGCCCCGCGACGACGAGGGGACCCGGGAACCCGATGTAAGGGCTCCAGGAGACGCGATGGGGAGGGAGCCTGAGGTGGTACGGAGGTCGCTGGGCGCGAAGCCGTACGCCTCCTTCATCGTGGCGTTGAACTGGCGCACGCTGCCGAACCCGGCGGCGAACGCGACATCGGTGATCGGCAGCGGCGTCTCGGTCAGCAGTTGCTTGGCGAGCAGCAGCCGCCGGGTTCTCGCCACGGCCAGGGGACCGGCGCCGAGCTGGGCCGTGAAGAGGCGCAGGAGGTGGCGTTCGGTAACGTGCAACCGGCTCGCGAGGCCCGCGACGCCGTACTCGTCGGCCACGCCGTCGTCGATGAGGCGCAGCGCCCGCCCGACGAGGTCGGCGGCGACGTCCCAGCCGGGATCGCCGGGGCTGAGCTCGGGGCGGCAGCGGCGGCATGGACGGAATCCGGCGGCCTCGGCCGCGGCGGCGTGGCGGTAGAACCTGACGTTCTGCCGCGCGGGCGTACGGGCGGGGCAGATGGGGCGGCAGTAGATGCCCGTCGAGGTGACGGCCGTGTAGAACCGCCCGTCGAATCTCGTGTCGCGAGCGCTCGCCGCCCTGTAACAGGAATCGAAGTCGAGGGTCTGGTGTGGTGTCACAGCTACGACGCTATGCCCTGGTCAGGCCGCGCGACCGGCGGGAATCGGACCTCGCCGTCGGCGGGGTGTCACTTGGTGGATATGCCGACGCCGAGGTCGAATTCGCGGTAGACGCGGGCCCAGAAGCCGTCGCGTAGCCAGACCCTGGCCTCGGGGTAGGGGCGCAGCGAGTGACCGAGCTCCTTCTCGGCCTCGATCAGCAGCTCGGTGTCGATGACCGTCGGCAGCAGCGGGCCGGGGAGCAGGTCGCGGATGTTGTCGCGGCCCCGCGTGAGGATCCACTTCTGCGCGACGTGCTCGCCGACCTCCTCGACCCTCGGGCGGCTCGGCCCGAGCTTGGTGACCTGCCCGGGGTGCTTGACGGCGGGTTTGGCGCTGAGCGCGGTGCGGCCGGCGAACACCTGGGCGGGCGACGGCGGCGTGGGCGCGGTGGCGGTCACGACCTGGGCGGCACGGTTGAAGTAGGGGCGCAGGAAGTCGGCCCCCAGCTCCTCCACGGTGTCGGACTCCCATACGAGGCGCTCGGCCTGATTGGTCCCATAGGGAGGTTCGACGCCCCACAGATGGATGCGCACTCCGAACGTCTGGGCCGCCTCGACGGCGGGCACCATGTCCTCGTCTCCGGCTATCAGCACGGTGTCGCTCACCGCGTGGTGGCGGGCGAGCGCCTCCAGGTCGCTGCGGATCTGCGCGTCGACGCCCTTCTGCTGCCCTCGGGCGTTGAGGTTGCCCAGGCGCACCTTGACCCACGGAAGCTGCGCGATCACGCGCTGGTCGACGGTGGGCACACGGTCGCGGGCGGCGTCGTACCAGTAGACGCGCAGCAACTCGCCGGGGATGCGCTCCATCGCGTGCTTCTTTAGAGCTTGGATCAGCTCGTCGGCCGCTACGCGATATTCCTTGCGCTCCTTGGCACCCAGGATGACCTCGCCCGCCGCAGCGTAGAGATAGCCGACGTCCACGAGAACGGCGTATTTCGCCGCCACGGGATGCGGTGTGAGGTCCGGGATTGCCATGCTCTCCTCCAGGCCTCGGTCCTAGACAATGATCGGCTGACTATATTCCCCCATTTCTAGATAGTCCCAACTCTTAGCTCGCTTGACACCCACTTCGAAAGATCTAATGGGGCCGTGAGCTTGCTCGCCACGCTCCCGGGCCCGTGGGGAACGCCCTTCTCAGCCGGTGTGCTGGGTTACGCCACGTTTCGCGGCTTCGAGGGGTTTGTGTCGGGCTTGTCTCCCTTGTCGCAACCGCGATCACGAGCGCGGCCACCTCCTCCGGAGTGGCGTCGCCGTGAATGATCCTGAGATAGGGCTGATCCATGGGCACCTCCTTCCTACAGGGGGATGTTGCCGTGCTTCTTCGGCGGCAGGGTCTGGCGCTTGTTGCGCAGCACGCGGAGCGCCCTGACGATCTTGATTCGCGTGTCCGAGGGCCTGATCACCGCGTCGACGTACCCCCGCTCGGCCGCGAGGTACGGGTTGGCGAGCGTGTCCTCGTAGTCGGTGATCAGCCGGGTCCGCTCCGCGTCGGGGTCGTCCGCCGTCGCCAGCTCGCGCCGGTAGAGGATGTTGACCGCGCCCTGGGCGCCCATGACCGCGATCTGCGCCGTCGGCCACGCCAGGTTGATGTCGGCCCCGAGGTGCTTGGAGCCCATGACGTCGTACGCGCCGCCGTACGCCTTGCGCGTGATCACCGTGACCAGCGGCACCGTCGCCTCGGCATAGGCATACAGCAGTTTGGCGCCGCGCCGGATGATCCCGTTCCATTCCTGATCAGTGCCCGGAAGGAAGCCCGGTACGTCCACGAAAGTAAGGACGGGAATGTTAAAGGCATCACAGGTGCGGACGAAACGCGCGGCCTTTTCGGAGGCGGCGATGTCCAGCGTGCCCGCGAAGCTCAACGGCTGGTTGGCCACCACTCCCACCGAGTGCCCCTCGACCCGGCCGAAGCCCACGACGATGTTGGGCGCGAACCCCGCGTGGATCTCCAGGAACTCGCCGTCGTCCAGGACGTGCTCGATGACCTGGTGCATGTCGTAGGGCTGGTTCGCCGAGTCGGGGATGAGCGTGTCGAGCTCGCGGTCGGCGTCGCTGACGGTCAGGTCGGCGGGGGAGTCGAACACCGGGACGTCGTCCATGTTGTTCGACGGCAGGTACGACAGCAGCGCCCTGGCGAACTCCAGGCAGTCGGCCTCGTCGGCCGCCTCGTAGTGGGCCACGCCCGACTTGGAGTTGTGGGTGTGCGCGCCGCCGAGCTCCTCGAACGTCACCTCCTCGCCGGTGACCGTCTTGATGACGTCCGGCCCGGTGATGAACATGTGCGACTTCTCGCGCACCATGAGCACGAAGTCGGTGAGCGCCGGGGAGTACACGGCGCCGCCCGCGCACGGGCCCATGATCAGGGAAATCTGCGGGATCACCCCAGAGGCGTGGACGTTGCGCTTGAAGATCTCGGCGTAGAGCCCGAGCGAGACGACGCCCTCCTGGATGCGCGCGCCGCCGGAGTCGTTGATGCCGACGACCGGGCAGCCGGTCTTCAGAGCGTGGTCCATGACCTTGACGATCTTCTCGCCGAAGACCTCGCCGAGCGAGCCGCCGAAGACCGTGAAGTCCTGCGCGAAGACCGCCACGGGGCGGCCCGCCACGGTGCCGTAACCGGTCACCACGCCGTCGCCGTACGGCCGCTCGCGCTCCATGCCGAAGGTGGACGACCGGTGGCGGGCGAGCTCGTCGAACTCGACCAGCGACCCCTCGTCGAGGAAGGCGACCAGCCGCTCGCGGGCGGTCATCTTGCCCTTGGCGTGCTGTTTCTCGACCGCACGCGAGGATCCGGCGTTGGCGGCCTCGTCGAGGCGTCGCTCCAGGTCAGCGATCTTCCCCGCGGTCGTGCGCGGATCGATGCCTTCGACGTGCGGAACGGGCTCAGCGCTCATGCCCGTAGGTTAGTCCTCCCGTCAGATCGCCGGTCACCCGGAACCGTCCTTGGCCCCCGGTTAGAGTGACGGCATGACCGATTTCGCCAGTGGGCCCGGCTCGGCCGTCTCAGCGGGTTCCGCCGGCCCTCCGGAAGCGGTCCGCACACGGGGGCTCTACAAGCGGTTCGGCCCGCAGGTGGCGGTCGCCGGAGTCGACCTCGTGGTGCCGCGCGGCAGCTTCGCGGGCCTCGTCGGGCCGAACGGCGCGGGCAAGACGACCACCCTCAGCATGATCACCGGCCTGCTCATGCCCGACGCGGGCTCGGTGGAGGTCGGCGGGGTCGACGTGTGGCGTCACCCGGTGGCGGTCAAGGCCCATGTCGGCGTGCTCCCCGAGGGTCTGCGGCTGTTCGAGCGGCTGTCGGGGCGCGAGCTGCTCTCGTACAACGGCCAGATCCGCGGCATCCGCAAGGAAGAGGTCGCCCGGCGCGCCGAGGAGCTGCTGAACGTCATGGATCTGGCGGACTCGGCCGACAAGCTGGTCGTCGACTACTCCACCGGCATGCGCAAGAAGATCGGCCTGGCCGCTGCGCTCCTGCACAACCCCAAGGTCCTCTTCCTGGACGAGCCCTTCGAAGGGGTGGACCCGGTCAGCGCCAACACGCTGGTCGAGGTCCTCCAGCGTTACACCTCCTCCGGCTCGACCGTCGTCTTCTCCAGCCACGTGATGGAGCTCGTCGAGCGCCTGTGCGACTGGGTGTCGGTCATGAACCACGGCCAGATCGTCGCCCAGGGCACCCTGAGCGAGGTCCGCGGCGGACACACGCTCAACGAGGCCCTGCTCGACCTGGTCGGGGTACGCGGCACCGGCGAGGAGGGCCTGTCGTGGCTCGGATCCTCCTCCACCTGAGCCGAGAGGGGCCTTGATGGCCTGGCTTTTCGTCCGCCTGAAGCTACGCCTGATCGCCGGTAACCTCCGCGGCGACACCATGCGCCAGGTCGGCTTCGTCTTCACGATGATCGCGGCGGTCATGGTGGCCTGCGCGGGGCTCCTTCTGATGAGCCTCTTGCGGTTCGCGCCCGTGGACGTGGCCGTGAACGCCGGCGTGGTCCTCTTCACCGTGCTCACGGTGATCTGGGTGGTCGGTCCGCTGCTGGTGTTCGGCGTGGATGAGACGCTCGACCCGGCGCGGCTGACCCTGTTCCCGCTCACGGCCCGGCAGATGGCCGTCGGCATGTTCGCCGCCTCGGCCACCGGTCCCTGGCCGGTGGCCTCGCTGTGCCTCCTCGTCGGCGCCATCGTCGGGCTGTCGCGGAGCTTCACCGGGGTGCTGATCGGTCTGGTCGCCATCGTGTTGCAGGTCGCGCTGTGCCTGGTCGCGTCCAGGGCCGTCACCACGGCGCTCTCCCGCGTGCTGCGCACCCGGCGGGGCCGCGACCTGCTGGCCGTGGGCGTGGTCTTCGTGATCCTGCTGACCCAGGTCCCCAACCTCCTCCTGAATCGCGGCTTCGGCGCCGATCCCCAGGAGTTCCTGGCGCGTCTGGCCTCGGTGGTGAGGTGGGGGCCGCCGGGCATGGCCGCGCACGCCATCGCGGACGGCGGGCTCCTCGGGCTCGCCGAGATCGTGATCGTCGCCCTTGTGGTGCTCGCGCTCGGTCGGCTGTGGATCGCCGCGCTGGGCAAGGCCATGGTCACATCCGACTCCTCCACGCAGATCGGCTCGGTACGCCGCAGCCGCTTCGACGGCCTGCTGCCCGGGGGTGCGCTCGGCGCCGTCGTGGCCAAGGAGCTGAAGTACGTCCGCCGGGAGCCGCGGGGACGCATGGGATGGATGGCGGCCATCGGCTTCTCTGGAGTGCTGATGTTCTCCCTGAGCGGCGGCCCCAACGGCCTCGGCGGGTCCGCGCTGGCCGTCGCCCCCGCGTGCGTCGGGGCGCTGATGATCGGGCTCCAGGCGGCCAACGCGTTGGGCATCGACGGCCGCGCCCTGTGGATGAACGCCATCGTCTACTCCTCCGACCGCGACCTGCGCACCGACTTCGCCGGGCGGCATCTCGCCGTCTCCCTGGTGGCCGTGCCGCTGCTCGCCGTGCTCTCGATCGCCGCCGCGCTGGTCGCCGGGCACCTGCCCTGGGCACTGCCCGCGGTGCTGACCTCCAGCGGGCTCCTGCTGGTCTCTCTGGGTGTGGGCGCCGTGACCAGCGTGATCCTTCCGTACACCTACCCCGACCGGATCAACGCGTTCACCAGCGCGGCTCCCGGCCAGGGCGGTGTGGCGTTCGCCGGGTCGTTCGGCGCGATGCTCGGCACGAGCATGCTGGCGTTTCCGGTCGTGCTGCCGGTCTTCCTCGGGCTGACCTGGGTCGCCGCGCTGGCCGTGCCGTACGGGCTGGTGGTCGCCCTCGCGGGCCGGCGGCTGGCCGCGACCATCGGGTACGCCCGCCTCCCCGACCTCCTCGGCGCCGTCTCCCGGCCCGCCTGACCGCCGCTCGCCCATGCACACTGGTCTAGTCCAATAGGTGAGACCGGTATCCAGGTGGTGGGGCCGACTGGATACCCTTCCTGGTATGGCCGCCATCGCTTCACAGCAGGCAGACCGTTCTCCTGTTGAACGCCACAGTGCCGTTTCCGAGATGCCCGACGAGCTGCGTGCCGACGTGCGCATGCTGGGCGAGTTGCTTGGCCGGATCATCGCCGAGGACGGCGGGCCCGACCTGCTGGCCGACGTCGAGCGGCTGCGCAAGGCGGTGATCGCGGCGCGAAGGCGCGAGATCTCCGTGGACGAGGTGGCCGCGATGGTCGCCGGATGGTCGATCGACCGGAGCGTGCAGATCGCCCGCGCCTTCACGTGCTACTTCCACCTGGTCAACCTCGCCGAGGAACACTTCAGGATCCGCACGCTGAGGTCCAGAGACACCGGCGAGGCGACGCTGCCCGAGTCCCTGGCTCAGGCGGTCAGCGAGCTGAAGCACGACCTCCGCCCGGAGGAGCTGACGAAGCTGATCTCCGAGCTGGAGTTCCGCCCGGTGCTCACCGCGCACCCGACGGAGGCGCGCCGCCGCGCGATCGTCACGGCCATCCAGCGGGTCAGCGTGCAGCTCGCGGAGTACAACGCCCCCGAAAGGGGAGCGCAGGAGCGGCAGGAGGCGCACCGGCGCCTGCTCGAAGAGATCGACATGCTGTGGCGCACCGCCCAGCTCCGGCACACCAAGCTCGACCCGCTGGACGAGGTCCGCACGGCCATGTCGGCGTTCGACGAGACCCTGTTCCGTACGGTCCCGCGCATCTACCGGTCCCTGGACGCCGCGCTGGCCGAGGGTTCCGGCACGCGCGAACCGCAGGCCAAGGCCTTCATCCGCTACGGGAGCTGGATCGGCGGCGACCGCGACGGCAACCCCAACGTGACCGCCCGGGTCACCCGCGAGGCCGTGCTCATCCAGGCCGAGCACGTGCTCACCGCGCTCGAGAACGCCGCCACGCGCATCGGCCGCACCCTCACCGCCTCCGCCCTGTACGGCGCGCCCGGCAAGGGCCTGCGCGACGCGCTGGCCGCGGCGGCCGACGACCATCCGGAGCTGGTCTCCGAGCTGGGCAAGCGCTCGCCGCGCGAGCCGCACCGGCAGTGGCTGCTGTTCGTGGCCGCCCGGATCGCCGCGACCCGCCGCCGCGACCTCGATCTGGCATACCGCTCGCCCGACGACCTGCTGCGCGACCTGCGCACGTGCCAGGCCTCCCTGGTCTCCACGGGCGCGACCCGCCAGGCGTACGGGGAGATTCAGCACCTCATCTGGCAGGTCGAGACCTTCGGGTTCCACCTGGCAGAGCTGGAGGTCCGCCAGCACTCGCAGGTGCACGCCCAGGCGCTTGAGGAGATCAGGGCCGGCACGACCTCCGAGCGCACCGAGGAGGTCCTGGCGACTATCCGCATGATCGCCTGGATCCAGGAGCGGTTCGGAGTCGCCGCCTGCTCGCGGTACGTCGTGTCCTTCACCCGGTCGGCCGGCGACATCGCCGCCGTCTACGAGCTGGCCGAGCACGCGCTCGGCGGTCGCACTCCCGTGCTGGACGTCGTGCCGCTCTTCGAGTCCGGGGAGGACCTCGCCAACTCGGCCGACGTGCTCACCGGGATGCTCGGCCTGCCCGCCGTACAGAAGCGCCTCGCCGTGAACGGGCGCCGCCTTGAGGTCATGCTCGGCTACTCCGACTCCGCCAAGGAGCTCGGGCCGGCCGCCGCCACGCTGAAGCTCTACGACGCCCAGGCCGAGCTGGCCGCCTGGGCCCTCACCAACGACGTCCGGCTGACCCTCTTCCACGGCCGGGGCGGCGCTCTCGGCCGGGGCGGCGGCCCCGCCAACCGGGCCGTACAGGCCCAGGCTCCCGGATCTGTCGCCGGCCGGTTCAAGGTCACCGAGCAGGGCGAGGTCATCTTCGCCAGGTACGGCCACCCCGCGATCGCCCTGCGGCACATCGAGCAGGTCACCAACGCCGTGCTGCTCGCCTCCACCCACTCCGTCGGGGCCCGCACGGCCGACGCCGCCGCGCGTTTCCGGCTGCTGGCCGAGCGGGTCGCCTCCGCCTCCGAGCACGCCTACCGCTCGCTGACCGAGGCTCCCGGGTTCCCCGAGTGGTTCGGCCTGGTCAGCCCCCTGGAGGAGATCGGCTCGCTGCGCCTCGGCTCCCGTCCCGCGCGGCGCGGGCTCGGCGCGCCCAGGTCCCTGGACGACCTGCGGGCGATCCCGTGGGTGTTCGCCTGGGCCCAGACCCGCGTCAACCTCCCCGGCTGGTACGGCCTCGGCAGCGGCCTCCTCGCCGCCACCCGCCCCGAGCCGGTCCCCAACGGTACGGAGCCGGTTTCCGGTGGCACCGAGCCGGCCGCCAACGGCACCGGCTCGGCCGGGCAGGAGCCGGGGCCGGGGCTGGAGGAGCTGCGGCGGGCCTATAACGAGTGGCCGCTGTTCGCCTCGCTCCTCGACAACGCCGAGATGTCCCTCGCCAAGACCGACCGGCAGATCGCGGCCCGCTACCTCGCGCTCGGTGGAAGGCAGGACTTCGCCGACCAGGTGCTCGCGGAGTACGACCTGACCCGCGAGCTCGTCCTCGCGATCACCGGGCACTCCCGGCTGCTGGAGAGCAGGCGCGTCCTGTCCCTGGCCGTACAGCTCCGCGACCCCTACGTCGACGCCCTGTCCCACCTCCAGCTCCGTGCCCTCTCCGCCCTCCGCGCCGAGGACAACCTCTCCGAGGACGAGCGCGAACGCCTCGAAACCCTCCTCCTGCTGAGCGTCAACGGCGTCGCCGCGGGCCTGCAGAACACCGGCTGACCGTCACCCCCGGCGAATCGAAGACCGAAGCGGCCGGCTCGTCCGTTGGAGACCGGGGTGTGGCTGGGTCACACCCCGGTGCACCCCCTAGTGGGTGCGGGTGGGCTGCACAAAAGGCGGATTCCCCGGCCGAGTGGTGAGATATTTACAGCGCGTAGGGGTCCCGGCAAGACGAGAGGACACGACAGATGAGCGTCACCAGCCTCGACAAGGACTTGGCCAACTTGACCCTCACCCTGGTGGCCGACTTCGAGGCCCCCGCCGATCGGGTGTGGCAGCTGTGGGCCGACCCGCGGCAGCTGGAGCGCTGGTGGGGGCCGCCGAGCTTCCCGGCGACCGTGGAGGAGCACGACCTGACCCCCGGCGGCAACGTCACCTACTTCATGACCGGTCCTGAGGGCGAGAAGTTCCGCGGCTGGTGGCGGATCACGTCGGTCGACCAGCCGGCCTCCCTGGAGTTCGCCGACGGGTTCGCCGACGAAGACGGGGCACCGGTCGACGACATGCCGACCACCATGATGCAGATGCGGCTCATCGAGCACGACGGCGGCACCCGGATGGAGCTGCGCTCGGCCTTCGACTGCTGGGAGCAGATGCAGCAACTGGTGAGCATGGGCATGGCAGAGGGACTGCAGCAGGCGGTCGGCCAGATGGACGCCCTGCTCGCCGGCTGACAGTGATCATGCCGATCTGAGCCCCAGGAGGACAATGCTCCTGGAAACGGCCGGTCCGGGTCAGTCGCCCTGGCGGGGGGACGACGCGATGCGGTCGGGGCCGGCGTAGATGTTGAAGCGCTCGCCTCTGAGGAAGCCCATGAGGGTCAGGCCGAACTCTCTGGCCAGGTCGACGGCCAGGGACGAGGGCGCCGAGACGCCGCAGACCATGGGCAGCCCGCCGCCTGGGCCTTCTGCATGATCTCGTAGCTGGTCCTGCCGCTGACGAGCAGGAGCTTTCGGAGAGTTCTCATCCCTTTACAGCGGGTGGATGCCGGGTTAACTTACAACCGCACGGTTGTACGGGAATCGTCCGACGAGGGCTTGGACCACCTTTCCACGCACTGGCCGACGCCGCCCGCCGCGACATCCTCCACCGCTTTGTCAGGGCGAGCTGTGGTGTCGCGACTGGCCGAGGCATGCCCGGTGATCTTCGCCGCGGTGCGGAAGCACGTCGCAGGTGCTGGAACGTTCCGGTCTGAGTCACCAGGGAGCGCCGCGGAAGGGAGCGGCTCGTACGCACGACCCCGATGCCTTATGGCCGTCGAGGCTGGTCTTCGGCCAGCTCGAAGCGGTATGTCACGGGCGAGTTCACCAGACGTCCGGCCTGCTCGCGCAGGTCCCCGGCCCAGAAGAGAACAACCTGACGAGAGGACACGACAGATGAGCGTCATCAACCTCGCCGAGGACTTCGAAAACCTGAGCCTCACTCTGGTCTCCGACTTCCGCGCCCCGGCCAGGCGGGTGTGGCAGCTGTGGGCCGACCCGCGGCAGCTGGAGCGCTGGTGGGGACCGCCGAGCCACCCGGCGAAGGTGGAGGAGCACAACCTGACCCCCGGCGGCAAAGTCACCTACGTCCTCACCGGTCGGGACGGTGACATGTACCGCGGCTGGTGGAACGTCACGGCGGTCCACGCGCCGACGTCCCTGGAGTTCACCGACGGGTTCGCCGACGAACACGGGAGACCGGTCGCCCACCTGCCGATGACCAAGATGCACATGCGCCTCATCGACCACCACGGCGGCACCCGGATGGAGCTACGCGCGTCCTTCGACTCCCGGGAGCAGATGGACCATCTGGTGGCCATGGGCCTGATGGATGGCCTGCCGCTGGCGGTCGGCCAGCTGGACGTCCTGCTCGCCGTCTGACCGATCCCTGGCCCGGTGAGTCAGTCGCATTGGCCGGGGCCTGAGGTGATGCGGTCGGGGCCGGCGTAGATGTTGAAGCGCTCGCCTCTGAGGAAGCCGACGAGAGTCAGACTGAACTCCCTGGCCAGATCCACGGCCAGGGAGGACGGGGCGGAGACGCCGCAGACCATGGGCAGGCCCGCCGCCAGGGCCTTCTGCATGATCTCGTAGCTGGTCCTGCCGCTGACGAGCAGGAGCGACGAGCTGAGCGGCAGCCGCTCGGACATCAGGGCCCACCCGACGAGCTTGTCCACGGCGTTGTGCCGCCCGACGTCCTCCCGCAGGGCGAGCAGGGATCCGTCCGCCGTGAACAGCCCCGCGGCGTGCAGGCCCCCCGTCTTGCCGAAGATGCCCTGGGCCTTCCTCAGCCGGTCGGGCAGCTCGTAGAGGACCTTGGCGGGGACCGGCGGAAGCAACCGCGAGGACGTCCCCTCCCCGGGCGCCTTCCCCTCCAAGGAAGCCTTCTCCAAGGAAGCCTTCTCCGAGGATGCCTTGTGCTCCATGGAGGTGTGGCGGGCGTGGAGGGCTTCGAGGCTGGCGGTGCCGCAGACGCCACAGGCGCTCGATGTCAGGAAATGTCGTTGCATGGTGGGTAGTTCGGGGAGCGTCGCCCCGCGCAGCCGTACGGTGACGGTGTTGTAGCGGGCCTCCGGCGGGAGGTCCTCGTCGGTGCAGTACGCGATCGAGGCGATGTCCTCCGGTCCCGCGATGCCCTCGCCCGAGAGGAATCCCGCCGCGAGCTCGAAGTCCGCTCCCGGTGTCCGCATGGTGATCGCGAGAGTACGGGTGGCGCCGCCCGCGGTGATCCGGATCTCCAGCGGCTCCTCGGTGGCGAGATCGTCCCGGCGGTCCCTTGCCGTGCCCCCGGAGACCTCGCGCACGCGCACCCGCGCCGTCGGCCCCGGCCTCACAGGTCCCACGGTCGTCATGGTGCGGCCTTTCTGAGGGTCACGACGGCGTTGTAGTCGGGGATCCGCGCGTCGGGGGAGCGGCGGGCCACGTCCAGCAGCACGTTGCCCTCCGGCCAGTGGATCTGGAGGTTGCCCGGGGTCAGCGGCGCACGCATCACGCGCCCGGTGAACCGCCCGGCGGCACCGCTCAGCACCACCTCGGTGCCGTCGGGCAGCCCGAGCCGGTCGGCGTCGTACGGGCTCATCAGCACGGCCTCCCGGGTTGCGCCGTTGAAGCCGTCACGCCGCTCGTGGACCATGCTGTTGAACTGCTTGCCGCGCCGGGTGGCGACCATGAAGGAGCCGTCCGGGCGTTCGAGCCGGGGCGGCTCGACGGGCGAGAAGTGGCCGAGCCCGTCGGCGGTCGGGAAGCGCCCGCCGGGACAGAGGTGCCGCCCGCCGTACTGCACGTTGTCGCCGAACTTCGCGAGCCCGGCGATCCCCGCGTAGAACGGCACGGCGTCCTCGATGTCCCTGCGGATCTGGGGTGTTCCTCCGGGGTACCGGATCTTGTCCGCCAGCTCCGGGCGGGCGCGGGCCGCCAGCTCGGTGAAGATCTTCCACTCCGGCCACGCCTCCCCGATGCGGGGCCCCTGGACTTCGGGGGAGAAGATGACGCGGCGCTCGGTCGAGGTCTCGGTCACCCCGCCCTCCATCTCGTACCGCGTCTGCGCCGGCAGCAGGAGGACGTCGCCGTCCGACTCGACCAGCATCTGGCTGGACAGCACGATGTCGACGTGGACCCGGAGCGAGAGCCGGGACAGCGCGTCGCGGCAGTAGGCCGGGTCGGGCAGCACCTCCAGGAAGTTGCCCCCGGAGGAGATCAGCACGTCCAGCTCGCCCGCGTGGGCGGCGTCGATCATGTCGGTCGCGGTGAGCCCCGGCGCGCAGGGGACCTCGAAGCCCCACTTCTCGCTGAACCTCCCGGCGTTCTCCGGGGTGATCGGCAGGCCGCCCGGCAGACCCGTGGCGTAGGCGCCCATCTCGGCGCCGCCCTGCACCCCGCTGTGCCCGCGGATCGGCATGAGCCCGCAGTTGTCCCGCCCCACGAAACCCCTGGCCAGGGCCAGGTTCACGATCGAGCGGACGTTGTCCTCGCCATAGGAGTGCTGGGTGATGCCCATCGACCAGACCAGCACGGCGGACTTCGCGTCGCCGAGCAGCTTGGCCAGCTCGTACATCTGCTCCCGCGTGGCGCCGCTGAGGGCCTCGAGCGTCTCCCACGACTGCCCGGACACGGCGGCCCGTACGCCCTCGAAGCCCGAGGTGTGCTGGTCGATGAACGCCTTGTCCAGCCAGTCGTTCTCGACGAGGTGCTTGAGCACGCCGTTGAGGAAGCCGATGTCGCCCCCGACGTTCACCCCGAAGAAATCGTCGGTGATCTTCGTGCCGAACAGCGCGGACTCGGCGTTGGACGGCACCCAGTAGCGCTCCATGCCCGGCTCGCGGTAGGAGTTCACCATCGCGATGCGGGTGCCCGCCTTCTTGGCGTGGAACAGGTACTTCATCGCGACGGGCTGGTTGTTCGACGGGTTCGACCCGATGAACACGATCAGGTCGGAGCCGATCCAGTCGGTGTAGGAGCAGGTGGTCGCGGCGGCGCCGATGGTCTGCTTGAGCGCGACCGTCGAGGGCGAGTGGCAGATGCGCGCGGCGTTGTCGACCGAGTTCGTGCCGAGCGCGCGCACGGCCTTCTGCGCCGCGAAGTAGTTCTCGTTGGGGACGCCCCGGCTGGTGAGGTACACCCCGAGCTTCGTGCCGCGCAGCCGGGACGCGGCCAGGTCGAGCGCCTCCTCCCAGCTCACGCGGGTGAACCCGGGCTCGCCCCGGCGCCGGAGCATGGGGTACGGCAGGCGGCCGAGGTCGCGTAGCTCCGCGCTCCTGAGCTTGGCCAGCGGGGCCACGTCGGCCAGCACAGAATGGTCCAGCGGAGGCATGGTGTTGAGCTTGAGCAACCGCAGGCGGATGTTGCACAGGTGGATCTCGTCCATGGTCCAGTCGCGCATGCCCCGGGTGCCGAGGGCGCAGCCGTCGCAGGTGCCCTCGTTGAGGATGCGCCAGGCGAAGCGCCGGTTGCCCTTCACCGACCGGAACGCCTTCCACAGCTCCAGATAGTTGTTGGGTTTGCGCTCGCCGATGCCGAAAGGCTTCCAGCTCGCCCAGTTCCGAGGGTCCAGACGCTTGCTCACCGGACGTTCACCTGTTCCTTGTGCCTGCCTGCCGGTCATTCCCGGGGCTACTCATAGCATCACCTTTCACCCTGTTTGACTAACCATGGATCACGCCGGCATCCCAGAGCACGGGTCGGGCCGCTTGGTCACCCACGGTCAAAATTATGGTGGCGGTACGTAGTGTTCGCCGGTCGTGCGGGTAAGCGGGCCGCGCCACTCCGCGCGAGGGAGGAGGATGGAAGCGTGCTTGACTCGCCGTACACCGATCTCGACCGGCCGCCGCTCTCGCAGGCGGCGCTGAGCCGCGCCGTCGTCCGGCCCGGCGGCCTCTGGTCACAGCTGACCGTCGTCGACCGCACCGGGTCCACCAACGCTGACCTGGCCCAGGCCGCCCGCGACGGCGCGCGCGAGGGCGCCGTGCTGATCGCGGAGCTCCAGCTCGCGGGTCGCGGCCGGCTCGGCCGCGTGTGGACCGCCCCGGCGCGTTCGGGGCTGACCTTCTCCCTGCTGCTGCGCCCGGCGGTCCCCCCGGCCACGCAGGGGTGGATCACGCTGCTGGTGGCGCTGGCCGCCGCGTCCGCCATCCGCCGCGTCGCCGAGCTGGACGTACGGCTGAAGTGGCCGAACGACCTGCTCGTCGGTGAGCGCAAGATCGCGGGAGTGCTGGCCGAGCGGGTTGAGGGCGCGATCATCGTCGGCATGGGGCTCAACGTGTCGGTGCGCGCTGAGGAGCTGCCGGTCACCACCGCCTCCTCGCTCGCCGTCGAGGACGCCAAGTGCACCGACCGCGACCCCCTGATCAGGGCCGTGCTGCGCGAGATCGAGTCGCACTACCGCGAGTGGCTCGCGGCCGGCGGCGACGCCGACGCGTGCGGGCTGCGCGCCGCCTACACCGCGATGAGCGCCACGGTCGGCCAGGAGGTGCGGGTGGAGCTTCCCGGAGAGCGCCTGCTCACGGGCGTCGCCACCAGTGTGGACGGCTCCGGGCACCTGATCGTCCGTGCCGACGGCGTCGACCACGCCATCAGCGTGGGCGACGTGGTCCACGTCAGGCCCGCCGCCAAGTAGACCAAGCACGGCCGCCTGTGACGGCCGTCCGGGTGGGTGCGCGAGCGTCAAGAAGGAGCCAAGGGAATGTCCTGGTTGGCGGAGCTTCGGCCCGGCACGAAAGATAGGGCAGACGTGGGGGAGATCGGCGTGCCACGATTTGCCCCATGGGTCTCCCTGAACATCATCTGACGGCGGGGGAACGAGTCGTCCACTCGTTCCATCCCCACTGGAAGCGCCTGATACTGCCCTTCTTCGCGCTGATCCTCGTCATCGCCGCCTCTAGCACGGCGTTCTACTTCATTCCCGTGGACTACGAGTACGTCCGTTACGCTTGGATCGCGGTCGCCGTGGTGTCCGTGGTCGCGCTGGCGCTCTGGTCGTTCATCCCGTACTTGCGGTGGAAGACGACGTCGTACACGCTCACGACCCACCGGTTCAACATCAGCACCGGCATCTTGAGCAAGTCCGACGACGACATCCCGCTGGCCAAGGTCAACAGCGTCAGCTCCGACCAGACCTTCGTCGAGCGGATGCTCGGCTGCGGGACCCTCGTGGTCGAGTCCGCCTCCGACAAGGGCGAAATCAATCTCAGGGACATTCCCAAGATCCAGGCGGTCAGGTCGGAGCTGTTCCGGCTGGTGGAGGACGCATCCGACGGAGATATCGACGGTCGGTGAGATATGCCCCGAACGTGGCGTAACCTCCTGAAGGTGCGTGAGACCGAGACCGCGGGACGTCCGACAGCCGAGCAGATCGAGCGGCTGTTCGTGGGTTCCACGCCTCGCCATACGCGCGGGGAGGTGGCGAGGCGGGCCGGGGTCTCTTCGGAACTCGCCCAGCGCATCTGGCGCGCGCTCGGGTTCGCCACGCCCGCCGACGAGACCCCCGCCTTCACCGACGCCGACGTGGAGGCGCTGCGCCGGGTGGGCGGCATGCTCGGCGGCGAGCTGATCGACGAGGCCACGGTCGTACGGATGGCCAGGGCGCTCGGCCAGACCACGGCCAGGCTCGCCCAGTGGCAGGCCGAGATCATGATCGGGGCGATGCTCGACCCGGCGGAGGCGCCGAGCGACAAGGACCTGGCGGGCGTCATGGCGACCTCCCGCAAGCTCCTGCCCGACTTCGAGCGCCTGCTCGTCCACGTCTGGCGGGCCCAGCTCGCCGCGGCCGGCACCCGCCTGCTCACGATCACCGACATGAACACCGAGACGGTGCCGGGCCGCCTGACCCTCGCCGTCGGGTTCGCCGACCTGGTCTCCTTCACCCAGGTCTCCCGCGAGCTGGACGAGCAGGGCCTGGCCGAGCTGGTGGAGAGCTTCGAGGCCAGGACCTCCGACGTCGTCGCCGCGCACGGCGCCCGGGTGGTCAAGACGCTCGGGGACGAGGTCCTGTTCACCGCCCCCACCGCGGAGACGGCCGCGCGCGTCGCGCTGGAGCTGGTCGACGTGATCCGCGACGAGGGCAGGGAGGTGCGTGTCGGCCTGACGTACGGCCCCGTACTCCCGATCATGGGCGACGTCTTCGGGACGACCGTGAACCTCGCCGCCCGGCTGACCGCCATCGCCCGTCCGTGCACGGTGCTCGTCGATCCGGGTATGGCCGGGGGGATCGAGGGCAGGCCGGGGCTCGTGGCCCAGCGGATCCGCCGGCGACCGGCCCGCGGCCTCGGCGTGATCCAGCCCTACGTACTGCGCCGGTCTTGACGGGCCGCACCGGTCGTCAACATTCTGAACGCCATTGATGTGTCGACACACGTTGATGTAGGTCATTAAAGGGAGGGACCCACCATGCCGTACGAAGTCCAGGGTGTGATCGCAGAGGGCAAGGGCGAGGCCGTGTCGGTGCAGACCGTCATCGTCCCCGACCCGGGGCCCGGCGAGGCGGTCGTGAACGTGCAGGCCTGCGGCGTGTGCCACACCGACCTGCACTACCGCGAGGGCGGGATCAACGACGAGTTCCCCTTCCTGCTCGGCCACGAGGCCGCGGGTGTCGTCGAGGCCGTGGGCGCCGGCGTCACGAGCGTCGCCCCGGGGGACTACGTGATCCTCAACTGGCGTGCCGTCTGCGGCAACTGCCGCGCGTGCCTGCGCGGCCGCCCGTGGTACTGCTTCGCCACCCACAACGCCACCCAGAAGATGACCCTCGCCGACGGCACGGTGCTCAGCCCCGCCCTCGGCATCGGGGCGTTCGCCGAGAAGACGCTGGTGGCCGCCGGACAGTGCACCAAGGTCGACCCGGACGCCCGGCCCGCCGTGGCCGGTCTGCTCGGCTGTGGCGTGATGGCCGGTCTCGGTGCCGCGATCAACACCGGCGGGGTGTCCCGCGGTGACTCGGTCGCCGTCATCGGGTGCGGTGGCGTCGGGAACGCGGCCATTCTCGGCTCGTCGCTCGCGGGCGCCGCGAAGATCATCGCGGTGGACGTGGACGACCGCAAGCTCGGCCTGGCCGGGCAGTTCGGCGCGACCCACACCGTAAACTCCAAGACCGCCGACCCCGTGGAGGCGATCCGCGATCTCACCGGCGGGCACGGCGCCGACGTCGTGATCGAGGCCGTCGGCCGGCCCGAGACCTACAAGCAGGCCTTCTACGCCCGCGACCTCGCGGGCACGGTCGTGCTGGTGGGCGTCCCGACCCCGGACATGACCCTTGACCTGCCGCTGCTGGACGTCTTCGGCCGGGGCGGCTCGCTGAAGTCCTCCTGGTACGGCGACTGCCTCCCGAGCCGCGACTTCCCCATGCTGATCGACCTCTACCTGCAGGGCAGGCTCAACCTCGACGGGTTCGTCTCCGAGACGATCGAGCTCGACCAGGTCGAGGACGCCTTCGCCAAGATGCACCGCGGCGAGGTCCTCCGTTCGGTGGTGGTCCTGTGACGATCGGGAAGCTCGTCACCTCGGGCACCTTCACGCTGGACGGCGGCACCTGGAACGTCGACAACAACGTGTGGTTCGTGGGCGACGACCACGAGGTGGTCGTCATCGACGCCGCGCACGACGCGCAGGCCATCCAGGACGCGGTGGGCGGCCGCCGGCTGAAGGCGATCATCTGCACCCACGCGCACAACGACCACATCAACGCCGCGGGGGCGCTGGCCGACGCCACGGGTGCCCCGATCCTGCTGCATCCCGCCGACGCCGTCCTGTGGGAGATGGTCTACGGCACGGCGCGGCGGTACGAGCCGCTGCACGACGGTGACGTGATCGAGGTGGCGGGCACCGCCCTGCACGTGCTCCACACGCCCGGCCACGCTCCGGGGGCCGTCAGCCTGCACATTCCCGACCTCGGGGCCGTCTTCACGGGTGACACGCTCTTCTCGGGCGGGCCGGGGGCGACCGGCCGGTCGTACTCGTCCTTCGAGACGATCATCGACTCCATCAGGGACCGGCTGCTGACCCTTCCGCCGGAGACCGTCGTGCACACCGGTCACGGCGACTCGACGAGCATCGGCTCCGAGGCCCCCGACCTGGAGAAGTGGATCGCCCGAGGCCACTGAGCGGCCAGGAATCACTGACTTCGCCTGCCGCCACAGACCGCCACAGACCGGCATAGACCGGCACGGACACGGCAGCGCGAGGTCAGTGACCCAGTGTCGTCTCAATGACGGGGTGAAGGCAGCGTCAGTGTTGCGCAGCTCACATAGGCAAGCCTTACCGACATGGGTTATCTTAGGTGTGCCTAACCTACTTCCCCTGTCGCGAAAGGCACTCCTCGCATGTACGTCTGCATCTGCCGAGCCGTGACCGACAGCGACGTTCACGACTGTATCGCCGCAGGTGCGAAGAGTGCGCGCCAGATTCGGGATGTCACAGGCGCCGGCAAGGACTGCGCGACATGCGTCCGGAAGATTTGTGCAATGCTGAAGCGATCTGAGGAACTTGTCGCGACGGCATAGAACAAGGGGCTTGCATATGCAGGGGGACAAAGACATCATCGCTCTGCTGAACGAGCAGCTGACATCCGAGCTCACGGCGATCAACCAGTACTTCCTTCACGCCAAGCTGCAGGAGCACTGGGGATACACGAAGCTCGCCGCGTATACGAGGGCCGAGTCCATCGACGAGATGCGGCACGCTGAGGTGCTCACCGACCGCATCCTGATGCTGGAGGGCCTTCCGAACTACCAGAAGCTCGGCACACTGCACATCGGGCAGACCGTCAAGGAGCAACTGGAGGCCGACCTTCAGCTTGAGGTGGAGGTGGTCCAGCGCCTGCGTCCCGGCATCCAGCTGATGCGGGAGCGCGGTGACGCGACCTCGGCCCGCGTCTTCGAGGGAATCCTTGAGGACGAGGAGCACCACATCGACTACCTCGAGACCGAGCTGCAGTTGCTGAACACACTCGGCGAGGCTCTCTACCTGCAGCGTTTCGTGGAGCTTCCGGACGGTTCGGGCTCCAGCTCGTAGCCCTCCGGGGACTTTTTAGGACATTTTTGCTCATGTCGCCGAGACCGGTGGCTGAGACCGCGTCCGCGACACGGCCCGCCGGGCTCATCCGGCGGGCCGTCGGCGTCTCGCGGCGTGTCCCCGGCGTGTCGGGACCGCTCGGCGCGGATAGAGCTGGTGCGCTTGGGGTACCAGGTAGTGCGGGAGGGCTCATCCCCCTTTCTCCGTCTTTGCCCAGGTCAATTGCTGGGTCAACGACAAGTCAAACCGCGCGCTGTACCCGGGAAACGATCGCCTAAGGTCCTACGATCGCTTTATGACCTGCGTACTTCTCGCCGAGGATGACACCTCGATCTCCGAGCCCCTGGCGCGCGCGCTGCGCCGAGAGGGCTATCAGGTGGAGGTGAGCCCCGATGGCCCGCAGGCCCTGGAAAGGGCTCTGTCCGGGGGCGTCGACCTCATCGTGCTTGACTTGGGCCTACCGGAAATGGACGGCCTGGAGGTCGCCCGCCGCATTCGCGCCGAAGGGCACGGCACGCCCGTGCTGATCCTGACGGCGCGTGTCGACGAGGTGGACACCGTGGTCGGTCTCGACGCGGGGGCCGACGACTATGTGACCAAGCCGTTCCGGCTCGCCGAGCTACTGGCCCGTGTCAGGGCGCTGCTGCGGCGCGGCACCTCTGAGACCCCCGTGGTCCAGGGCGTGCGCATCGACGCCGACTCGCGGCGTGCCTGGATGGGAGAAAAGGAGCTGCATCTGACCACCAAGGAATTCGACCTGTTGCGCGTGCTCGTACGCGACGCCGGCAAGGTCGTCACCCGCGAGCAGATCATGCGTGAGGTGTGGGACACCAACTGGTGGGGTTCGACCAAGACTCTCGACATGCACATCTCGTGGCTGCGCCGCAAGCTGGGGGACGATGCCGCCAAGCCGCGATATATCACGACGGTTCGGGGAGTTGGCTTCCGGTTCGAGCGCGAATAGCCCATAGCTAGATGCGCCGTAGGTTGCTGTCTTCGACCTTGGTAGTCGCGGCCATCGCGGTCCTGCTCCTGGGTGTTCCGCTCGGTCTGGTGGTGACCCGCCTCATCAACGACGAGGCGGTCCAGCAGCTCAGGGCACAGGCGACGCTGCTGCTCAGCCAGGTGGAATACGCCCGCATCGAGGATCGGCCCATAGACCCCGACGAGCTGCAGCGGCAGTATCCCAACAGGTATGTCCAGATCTTCATTCGCAACAGCCCGACGGTCATCGTCGGTACGGAGCCGCCCCCCGATCGGCAGATGACCGAGGAAACCCATTCCGAGAGTGGGGTCTATGTCCGGATAACGCGTGACCGAGCCCAGGTCGAACGGAACATCCGGGGATGGCTCCTGCTCATCGTGGCCCTGGCCGGGCTCGCACTCGCGGTCGCGGTGTCGCTCGCCGTCGTGCAGTCACGCCGGCTCACCCTGCCGCTCCTGGATCTCGCCAGGATCGCGGAGCGGCTGGGCTCCGGTGACGCCCGGCCGAGCAGGCACCGCTACGGCATACCCGAGCTCGATCGGGTGGCCGAGGTGCTCGACCGGAGCGCCACCCGCATCGCCGACCTGCTGAGCCGCGAGCGCGAGTTCGCGACCGACGCCTCCCACCAGCTCCGCACGCCCCTCACGGGGCTGACCATGCGACTGGAGGAGATCGTGGCCGCCGCCACCGAGCCCGCGATCGTGCGCGAGGAGGGCGAGGCGGCGATCGTCCAGGCCGAGCGGCTCACCGCCGTCATCGACGAGCTTCTCGCCGCCGCCCGGCGGCAGCGCCACGCGCAGGCGGAGGCCATCTCTGTGGACGAGGTGCTGCGCCAGCAGATCACCGAGTGGGAGCCGGCCTTCCGCAGGTCAAGGCGGTCGCTTCATCTCGAAGGAAGGCGCGGCCTGCGCGCGCTCGTCAGCAAGGGCGGGCTGAGCCAGGTGGTGTCGACGCTACTGGAGAACTCCCTGGAGCACGGCGACGGCCCGGTGACGATCACGACGGGCAGCTCGGACAAGTCCATCGTGATCGAGGTGGCCGACAAGGGGCCGGGGATCCCCGAGCATCTTCGCGCGCGCGTGTTCGACCGCAACGTCAGCGGCGCGGGGGGTACGGGGCTCGGGCTGACGCTGGCCCGGGCGCTCACCGCCTCTGACGGCGGGCGCTTAGAGCTGGTGCGGCCGCGACCGGCGGTGTTCGCGCTCTTCCTGCGCCCCGCCGACGAGACGGCACGGCACCGCGTGGTCAGCGGTCCGGCGTGACGCCGGGTGTCCGGCTCGCGTTCAGGGCCTGGAGGACCGCTCAGGCTCAGGCCTGACAAACCAGACTCAGGCTCAGAACTTGGCGGTCTGTGCCGGCTCAGAGCTTGGTGGCCCGCTCCGGCGGGGGCGAGAAGGTGGCGTGGTGGCCGTCGCCGTTCAGACGGGCGGGATCCCCCAGCTGGATGCCCGGAGCGGCCGGCGGTGGCACGGTACCCTGTGAACCCTGGTGGGGGGTGTGGGGCGACTCCTCGCCCGTCTCGGGGAGCCCGGTGTGCGGGTCGACAGAGGGCAGCTCCGGCGGCAGGAAGACCCACTTCTTGTACGACCAGAAGCGGAACAGCGTGCCGAGGACCGTGCCGACGATAAGCGAGATGTTGTAGCTCAACGGGTCGGTCATCTTGAGCGTGTACTCGACGAAGCCGATGATGAGCAGCGAGATCAGCAGGCCGATGCCGTTGAGCACGAAGAACAGGAAGTACTCGCGGGCGAGGCCGGTCTGCTCGCGGTGCCGCCACGTCCAGTAACGGTTGGCGAGGTAGGCCAGCGTGGCGGCGACCACGGTCGCGAAGACCTTGGAGGTCAGCGGCCCGAGCTGCACGCCGTACCGCAGCAGGTTGGTGCTGCCGAAGTCGACCACGAAGGCGACGGCGCCTACCGTGCCGAACTTGGCGAGCTCGCGGAACAGCGAGGAGAACCTGTCATACAGGCGACGAATGAGCTGCACAACAGTCCTTCCTAGGTTCCGAAGCACCCAGGTTACCGGTGGTCCGGCGGATCTCGCGTCCGGTCACGCAAGCTCGTCAAAAACACTAATTGGCGAAATATCCGGACTTTCACGGGTAGTAACTGACATGGTGCGCTAGGCTGCGCCGCAGATCGCACAGGTGTGCCCTGGAGAGGTGGCTCCTAGCGTGCTGCGCCGATTGGTCGCTCTTGGACTCAGTGCCGCCCTGCTGACAGGCTGTGGCGCACAGGCCGACGGTCAGCCGGACCGGACGGCCACGCCCAAGGCCGTGGCCGCCCCCGCCCAGACCGTGGGCCCCGACGACGCCGCCACCGCGTTCGCCCTGCTCAAGGAGCTCGACGACGCCTGGAAGAAGCACGACTGCGCCAAGGTCGCCTTCCTCACGACCTCGGCGGAGGGCGAGCTGGGCGCCCGTGCCTGCGAGGCGGTCAAGAACGGCCGTCCAGCCCCCGCACCTCTGGACTACAGCAAGGTCGACTATTTCCTGCCCGACCGTGCCGCGGAGCATCCGTGGTTCGTCGCGCTGGCCCACCGGCCCCATCCGTCCTACTTCCTCTTCGCCCGCGAGGAGGAGCGCTGGCGGCTCGCGTACGGCCCCATCCGGCTCCTGGGGGACGCTCCCGAGCTCGACGCCCAGCAGACGACCCGTGCCGTGCCCACCGACGATCCCGACGACGGGGTCCGCGCCCGGCTCGTGCCGCAGAAGCATCTGGCCTTCCTCTCCGACCGCGCGGGGCTGAGCGGCGTACGGTTCGCCACGGGTGACCCGATGCGCGCCCTCCTCACCGAGCTGACCAAGAAGCCGGGCATCGTACGGCCCGACCGGCTCAGCTCCGACGTCCAGCTCGTACCGTCCGAGACCAGGGCCCTCGGGCTGGTCGACGGCGGCGCGCTGGTCTTCCACGCCCTCAAGATCATGTACATCCAGAAGACGGGCGCGCGCAGGCTCGCCCACCCCCTCTTCGGCGCGGACGCCGTGCGTGCCTTCACCGGCAAGGCCGGAGTCAAGGCCATCCACGCCAGTGAGGTGGTCCTCCTCGCGACCAAGGTCACCGCCGACGGGAAGCTGACCACCGTGGCGATGACCAGAGGCCTCGCCGACATCACCGCCTGACCCTCGCGGGGTCCGCGTACGGCGGACCGGCCGACATCACGGCCACCTGATGGTCCTGGGTAGGGTTTGAGCTTGTGACCAGTGTTGTGACCAGGGGCGAAACGCCTCCCATCGGGCCCGTCGTCGGCATGGTCGGCGCGGGCCAGCTCGCCCGCATGACCCAGCAGGCGGCCATCGCGCTCGGCGTCGAGCTGCGCGTCCTCGCCAACTCCCTCGACGAGAGCGCCGCCCGCGTGATCGCCGACACGCGGCTCGGCGACTACCGCGACCTCACCGTGCTGCGCGAGTTCGCCGCCGGCTGCGACGCGATCACCTTCGACCACGAGCACGTGCCCACCGGCCACGTCCAGGCCCTCGCCGCCGAAGGCCTCGCCGTACACCCGGGGGCCGAGGCGCTCGTGCACGCGCAGGACAAGGCCGTGATGCGCGAGCGGCTCACCGCGATCGGCGTCCCCTGCCCCGCGTGGGCCCGGGTCTCGTCCGCCGACGACCTTGAGGGCTTCGGCAAGGAGCACGGCTGGCCGATCGTGCTCAAGGCCGTGCGCGGCGGCTACGACGGCCGGGGCGTCTGGGTCTGTTCCTCCGTGGAGGAGGTCACCGAGGTGCTGGCCAGCGGCACCGAGCTGATGGCCGAGGCGTTCGTGCCCTTCGAGCGCGAGCTCGCCGTCCTGGTGGCGCGGTCGCCGCACGGCCAGGGGGTCAGCTACCCGGTGGTGGAGACCGTCCAGCGGGACGGCATCTGCGTCGAGGTCATCGCGCCCGCGCCGAGGCTCGACCCTGAGGACGCCGCGGTGGCACAGCACACCGCGCTCCAGATCGCCAACGAGCTGGGCGTCACCGGCCTGCTCGCGGTGGAGATGTTCCAGCTCCCGGGCGGCACGATCATGGTGAACGAGCTGGCGATGCGCCCGCACAACAGCGGCCACTGGACCATCGAGGGCGCCCGCACCTCCCAGTTCGAGCAGCACCTGCGCGCCGTCCTCGACCTGCCACTGGGCTCGCCCGCCCCGGCGGCGCCCGTCGTGGTCATGGTCAACGTGCTCGGCGGGGACGATCCCGGCCTCTTCGGCCGGTACGAGCACGTGATGGCCCACGATCCGGGCGTGAAGATCCACTTTTACGGCAAGGAGGTGCGGCCCGGCCGGAAGATCGGACACGTCACCGCGCTCGGCACCGACCTCGACGAGGTACGGGCCCGCGCCCGCCACGCCGCCGTCCACCTGGCCACGGGGGAGTACGTCTGATGGCCGCGAGTCCTGTGGTCGGCATCGTGATGGGCAGCGACTCCGACTGGCCGGTGATGCGGCTCGCGGCCGAGGCGCTGGGCGAGTTCGGCGTCCCCTTCGAGGCCGACGTGGTCTCCGCGCACCGCATGCCCCAGGAGATGATCGCCTACGGCGAGCAGGCGGCGTCCCGGGGGCTCCGCGTGATCATCGCGGGCGCCGGGGGAGCCGCTCACCTGCCTGGCATGCTCGCGGCCGTGACCCCGCTCCCGGTCATCGGCGTGCCGGTGCCGCTGAAGTACCTCGACGGCATGGATTCGCTGCTGTCCATCGTGCAGATGCCCGCGGGGGTGCCGGTGGCCACCGTGGCGATCGGCGGCGCCCGCAACGCCGGGCTGCTCGCCGTGCGCATCCTCGGTGCGGCCTCCGAGGAGCTGCGCTCGAAGATGACCGGCTTCCAGGCCGCTCTGAGGGACCAGGCGCACGCCAAGGGCGCCCGGCTCCGCGTGGAGGCCGAGACCCTGGGAGGCCCCGGCCCGACCGGCTGAGAACGGCCTGAAGCTAGGGGCGGCCCAGCGCGCGGTAGTGCCAGCCCGAGGCGCGCCAGGTCTCGGCGTCCAGCGCGTTGCGGCCGTCCACGATCTTGCGGGCGGCCACGACGCCGCCCAGCTTCTCGGGGTCGAGGTCGATGAACTCCTGCCATTCGGTCAGCAGCAGCACGACGTGCGCGCCGCGCGCGGCGTCCAGCGCCGAGGAGCCGAAGCCGAGGGTCGGATGGGCCCTGCGGGCGTTGGCGAGCGCCACCGGGTCGTAGATGGTGACCTTGCCGCCCTGCTCGCGGATCTTCACGGCCACGTCCAGCGCCGGGGAGTCGCGGATGTCGTCGGAGTTGGGCTTGAAGGCCGCCCCGAGCACCCCGACCGTACAGCCGCGGAACGAGCCGCCCGCCAGCTCGCGGGCCAGGTCGACCATGCGGGCCCGGCGGCGCATGTTGATCGCGTCCACCTCGCGGAGGAACGTCAGCGCCTGGTCGGCGCCGAGCTCGCCCGCGCGTGCCATGAACGCCCGGATGTCCTTGGGCAGGCAGCCGCCGCCGAAGCCGAGGCCGGGGTTGAGAAACCGGCCGCCGATGCGCTCGTCGAACGACAGCGCGAGCGACAGATCCTTGACGTCGGCGTGCGCCGCCTCGCAGACCTCGGCCATCGCGTTGATGAAGGAGATCTTGGTGGCCAGGAAGGCGTTGGCCGCCACCTTGACCAGCTCGGCGGTCGGGTAGTCCGTGATGATCAGAGGAGTGCCCTCCGCCAGCATGGGTTCATACACCTCGCGCATGACCTTTTCGGCCTTGTCCGAGACGACGCCGAGCACGATGCGATCGGGATGCATGGTGTCCCGCACGGCGAAGCCCTCGCGCAGGAACTCGGGGTTCCACGCGAGCTCCACCAGCTCACCGGCCGGCGAGAGCCGTACGAGCTTGTCGGCGAGGCGCTGGGCGGTGCCGACCGGTACGGTCGATTTGCCGATGACCAGGCACTCACGGGTGAGGTAAGGGGCGAGCGACTCGACGACGGCGTCCAGGTAGGACACGTCGGCCGCGTACTCGCCCTTCTTCTGCGGGGTTCCCACGCAGACGAAATGCACGTCGCCGAACTCGGCGGCCTCCTCGTAGGAGGTCGTGAAGCGTAGCCGCCCCGACTCCAGCCCGCGCTGGAGCAGCTCCTCCAGCTCGGGCTCGTGGATGGGAAGCTCGCCCGCCTGCAGGCTGGCCACCTTCGCCGGATCCACGTCCAGCCCCAGCACTTCGTAGCCCAGCGCGGCCATGCACGCCGCGTGCGTGGCACCCAAGTATCCGGTCCCCAGGACCGTCAGGCGATAGGACACGAGCGTGCTCCTTCCATGTACGGCTGTCGACCCCATCTTTACCGTTACGTTGCCGAGGCATGTTACCGGGCTCCCTACCTCCTGCAACAGTACAAATGGGACATTTCGCCGGAGGGGTGACTTCCATATACCCCTGCTTCGGCCACCGTATTGTTGGACGTCCTAGTATTTGTCCATGAGCTTCCCTCTCTACGCGCCCGCCGAAGAGCACGAGATGCTGCGCGAGACCGTGCGGGCACTCTCCGATGAGAAGATCGCCTCGCACGCCGCCGCCGTCGACGAGAACGGCGAGTTCCCGTGGGAGGCGTACAAGGCACTCGTCGCCGCCGAGCTGCACGCCGTGCACATCCCTGAGCAGTATGGCGGGGCCGGGGCCGACGCGCTCGCCACCGTGATCGTAATCGAGGAGGTCGCGCGGGCATGCGCGTCGTCCTCCCTGATCCCGGCCGTCAACAAGCTCGGCACGGTGCCGCTGCTGCTGTCCGCCTCCGAGGAGCTCAAGCAGCGCTACCTGGCCCCCGTGGCGCGCGGTGAGGGCATGTTCTCGTACGCCCTGTCCGAGCCCGAGGCCGGCTCCGACGCCGCCGCGATGAAGACGCGCGCGGTCCGCGACGGCGACCACTACGTGCTCAACGGCACGAAGATGTGGATCACCAACGCGGGCGTGTCGGAGTTCTACACGGTCATGGCCGTCACCGACCCGGGGGCCGGCGCCCGGGGCATCTCCGCGTTCGTCGTCGAGAAGGACGACGAGGGCGTGAGCTTCGGCGCCAAGGAGAGGAAGCTGGGGATCAAGGGATCGCCCACCCGGCAGGTCATCCTGGAGAACGTGCGGATCCCCGCCGACCGCATGATCGGCGAGGAGGGCACGGGCTTCAAGACCGCCCTCGCCACCCTCGACCACACGCGCATCACCATCGCCGCCCAGGCCCTCGGCATCGCCCAGGGCGCCCTCGACTACGCCATCGGGTACGTCAAGGAGCGCAAGCAGTTCGGCAAGCCCATCGCCGAGTTCCAGGGGCTGCAGTTCATGGTCGCCGACATGGCGATGAAGCTGGAGGCCGCCCGGCAGCTCACGTACGCGGCGGCGGCCAAGTCCGAGCTCGGCATGCACGGCCAGAAGGTGGCCGACCTCACCTTCTTCTCCAGCGCCGCCAAGTGCGCCGCCTCCGACGCCGCCATGGAGATCACCACCGACGCCGTCCAGCTCCTCGGCGGCTACGGCTACACCCGCGACTACCCGGTAGAGCGCATGATGCGCGACGCCAAGATCACCCAGATCTACGAGGGCACCAACCAGATCCAGCGCATGGTCATGGCCCGCCAGCTCCTCAAGTAAACCCCTGAAATGCGCGAACCCCGTCTCCCTCCTCTGGGCGGCGGGGTTCGCTGTATCCTCACGGGACTCTGAAGTCGATCTGCAGGTCGCCGTGCGGCCGAGAGGCCGGATTCGTGGGCTGCGTGCAACTTTCAGGCTGTCCTCCTGAACCGCGGCCGGGTCGGTACGGGGCGGGCAAGGCTTGAGCAGGAAACGCACCTAGTCAGGGGCCAAGAATTCTTGGTACCGCCTGGCCGCCCGCCCTCGCGCGACCGCAGCACCTTGACTCGGGTGAAGCATCCGGTCAGGCTCCTCGATTGTTGACCGACGGATCTATTGACGGGAGCGTCGATGATGGGTGCTCAACGGCGGCGGAAGCTGCGACCGGCCACGACGCTCGGCGTAGCAATGTCCTTCGTGGCGGGGACATTGACCGTCCAGGCGGCCCTGGACCCGGCTGTGGCCGCAGCGGGTCCCACGTTGTCGGTGGACCTGTCCGCCGCCCGGCATGCGATCAGTCCGGACATCTACGGCATGAACGGCGCCGCCCCGGCGTTCGCCGCCGAGATCGGCCTGCCGGTGGCGCGCTGGGGCGGCAACGCGAGCACGCGTTACAACTTCAAGAACCACACCTACAACACGGGAAGCGACTGGTACTTCGAGAACATCGTCGCCGGGCCCGACAACACGGTTGAGGCGTTCGTCAAGACCAACCAGGACCGCGGCACCAAACAGGTCGTCACCGTGCCGATGAGCGGGTGGGTGGCCAAGGACTCGCCCGGCCAGCACCCGTTCGCCTGCGGATTCCCTGCCAGCCGGTTCCCCGCTCAGGATGGATTCGACCAGTGGGACCCAGGCTGCGGCAACGGCAGGCTCAACAACGCGAACCTCACCGGGGCGGTGCCTGAGGACACCTCGATCCCGGTGAACGCCTCGTTCGACGGCGAGATGGTGTCGCATCTCGTGAGCCAGTTCGGTAAGGCGGCGCGCGGCGGCGTGTCGATCTACGAGCTCGACAACGAGCCGGTGTTGTGGAACTCCACGCACCGCGACGTGCACCCCGAGGCGGTCTCGTACGACGAGCTGGGCAGCAAGAGCACCGCGACCGCCGCGGCCATCAAGGCCGCCGACCCGGGCGCGGCGGTGCTCGGCCCGTCCGGCTGGGGATACTGCGAGTGGGTCGCGTCCGGAGTGGACGGATGTGGGCCGGGCGCCGACGCGGCCGCGCACGGCGGGCTCAACCTGTCGCAGTGGTGGCTGAAGAACATGAAGGACTACAGCGACGCGCACGGCGGCAAGCGCATGCTCAACTACTTCGACCAGCACTACTACCCGCAGATCAATGGCGGGAAGGACCCCGAGTCCAACGCGTGGCGGCTGCGGTCCACGCGTTCGCTGTGGGACCCGACGTACGTCGAGGAGTCCTGGATCGGGCCCACGGGCGTGAACGCGCCGCCGCTGCAGTTCATCCGCAAGATGAAAGAGTGGGTCGCGCAGTACTACCCCGGCACGAAGACCGCGATCACCGAGTACAACTGGGGCGCGCTGGACGACATCAACGGCGCCCTGGCGCAGGCCGACGTCCTCGGCATCTTCGGGCGTGAGGGTCTCGACCTCGCCACCATCTGGGGCGAACCCCAGCCGACGCAGCCCGGCGCCTACGCGTTCCGGATGTATCGCAACTACGACGGCGCGGGGAGCCGGTTCGGTGACGTGAGCGTGTCGGCGACCAGCAGCGATCAAGGCCAGCTGGCGGTGTACGGGGCGCAGCGCTCGCGCGACAAGGCGCTGACCCTGATGGTCGTCAACAAGACCGGCGGTGAGCTGACCTCACCGTTGTCGATCGCCGGACTGCACGGCGATGCCAGGGCGCAGCGATTCACCTACAGCGCGGCCGATCTCAACTCGATCGTGCGCGGTGACGATCTCAGGGTGCACCAGGGCCGGGTCAATGCGGCGTACCCGGCGAATTCGATCACCCTGCTGGTTCTGCCGGGGCAGCGGCGTTGATGGTTCCCGGAAGGGAGCGGCCCTGGTCGGCCGCCCCCTCCCGGCCTAGACGTGTAATCACCTCGCGGCGAGAGTTTCCAGCGGCAGACCAGCACGGCCAGCACGTCCGCGGCGCCCTGCGCTCCGAGTAACGCGAGCACCCGCGCTCCCAAACCGGCCCATACGGGGCGATCTAGTTGCTGTCGGTTGATATGTGGCAACTAAGGGTAACAACCGGTCGAGGAGGGAGCATGGACGCGGACGAAGGGGATAAACCCGGTGATCCGGGCCGCCTGCTTATCATCGGGGGCGCCGAGTGCTGCGGTTCCGGCCTGCTCGAGCGGTTCGTGGAGCTGTCTGGCGGCGAGGCGGCCCGGATCGTGCTGGTCACTACGGCCACCGGGGCGCCCGAGGAGGTGCACGCCGACTACGAGCGGGTGTTCCGCAAGCTCAGCGTGGACCACACCAGGGAACTGCGGCTACGCGGGCGCTCCGACGCCGACGGCGACAACGCGGCCAAGCTCCTCGACGACGCCACGGGCGTGTTCTTCTCCGGCGGCGACCAGTCGCGGCTGCGCGCCCTGGTCGGCTCGCGGGCCAACGAGATCCTGCGCGACCGGCTGCGCGCAGGCGGCGCGGTCATCGCCGGGACCAGCGCCGGCGCCACCGCCATGGGCCGCACGATGATCCTCGGCGGCGAGGGCCCCGGCGTGTCCGCCGCCACGGTCCGCACCGGCCCCGGGCTCGGCCTGCTCCCGAAGGCGCTCATCATCGACATGCACTTCAGCGAGCGCGGCCGGCTCCCCCGGCTGCTCAGCGCCATGGCGCTCGACCTGGAGTACCTGGGCGTCGGCATCGGCGAGAACACCGGGATCCTGGTCGACGGCACCCGCTTCGAGGTGCTCGGCACCGGCGTGGCCACGGTGGCTGACGGGCGGAACGCCACGGTCATCCACGCCGCCGGGGACGAAGACCCGATCACCCTGTTCGGTGTCCGGCTGCACCTGCTGCCCGCCGGGTGCGTCTTCGACATCGCGACCCGCGAGGCTTCCATCGGGCCCGCGCACGACCGGTACTGATCACCGCCGGCCCGCCCATCCGCCCAACCCTTAGGGAGTGTTACGTGCGTCTCGACGACCTGCGTCACCTGAGCGGACCTAACTCTTTCAGCACCCGGCCGGTCACCGTCGCGCGGCTCGAGCTCGAGGAGCTGACCGGCCGGAAGACCACCGAGTACCCGGGCTTCGCCGGTCGGCTGACCGCGGCCCTGCCCGGGCTGGCCGAGCACCACTGCGCGGCCGGGCGTCCGGGCGGGTTCCTGGAGGCGATGGCCCGGGGCACCTACTTCGGCCACGTCACCGAGCACGTGGCGCTGGAGCTGTCCAGCCTGGTGGGCCGCGACGTGCACCTGGGCCGGACCATGTGGGCCGGCGCCGACGGCCGCTACGACGTGATGACCGAGTGCCCGCAGGACGAGCCCGCGCAGTCCTCGGTGCCGGCCGAGCTGCTGGAACTGGCCATCACCACGGTCCAGCACATTCTTCTTGAACGCATCCCCGACCTGCCGCTCGAACTGGCCAGGATCGCTCGGGTCGTGGAGCGGGAGCGCCTCGGCGTGAGCACGGCCGCGCTCGCGGGCGCGGCCCGCCGCCGGGGGATACCGGTCCGCCGGGTCGGCCAGCTGAGCATGCTGCGGCTCGGCTACGGGCGCTATCGCCGGCTGGTGTGCGCCGCGCTGACCGAGCAGACGTCGGTGATCGGTGTGGACATCGCGGCCGACAAGATGCTGGCCAAGCAGCTGCTGACCGGCGCGGGCATCCCGGTGCCCGATGGGGTGGTGGCCCGGAGCGCGGCCGACGCCGCCGGGGCGCTGGGCCGGCTCGGCGGGCCGGTCGTGATCAAGCCGCTCCATGGCAACCACGGTGCCAACGTGACCGTCGGCGTGACCACCGCCGCGGCCGCGGCCGCGGCCTACGCCCAGGCGGCGGCCGGCGACGAGGGCGCGATCGTGGAGAAGTTCGTGCCCGGCACCGACTACCGGGTGCTGGTGGTCGATGGCCAGGTGGTGGCCGCGGCCGAGCTGCGGCCGGCCTCGGTGACCGGCGATGGTGCCTCCGACATCGCCCAACTCGTCGACGTGGTGAATGCCGACCCGCGCCGGGGCGAGGGCCACTCCCGAGAGCTGACCAAGATCAAACTGGACGAGCGCGCGCTCGCGCACCTGGAGGCCCAGGGCCTGGGCCCGGGGTCGGTCCCGGCCCGCGGCCGGCTCGTGACCCTGCGCCGGAACGCGAACCTGTCCACCGGCGGAACCAGCCGCGACGTGACCGACCTGGTGCACGAGGACGTGGCCGACGTGTGCCGCCGGGCCGCGGCAGTGGTCGGCCTGGACGTCTGCGGCATCGACGTGCGGCTGGCCGACATCGCGGCACCGATGCGGTGCGGCGGGGCCGGTCACGGCGGGGCTGAGCCCGGGGCCGTGATCGAGATCAACGCGTGCCCGGGGCTGCGGATGCACCTGTCCCCGGCGGAGGGCGCGCCGCGGGACGTGGCCGGCGCGGTGATCGACAGCCTGTACCCGCCCGGCGCCCCATCCCGGGTCCCGGTCGTCGCGGTCACCGGGACCAACGGGAAGACCACGACGGTCCGCATGATCGGCCACATCCTGAGCAAGGCCGGGATGCGGGTGGGGATGTCCACCACGGACGGGGTCTACTCCGGCGGTCGGCTGGTCTACGACACCGACGCCTCGGGCCCGCGGTGCGCGGACATGGTGCTCGACGACACCAGCATCGAGGCCGCGGTGCTGGAGACGGCGCGCGGCGGGATCATCCGCGGTGGGCTCGGCTACGACCGGGCCGACGTGGCCGTGGTCACCAACATCACCGCCGACCACCTGGGCGCGGATGGTGTGGAAGATCTCGACGAGCTGGTCGAGGTAAAGGCGCTGGTCGCCGAGGAGGTTCGCGAGGGCGGGACCGTGGTGCTGAACGCCGACGACCCGGTGGTCGCCGCGCTCGCCGACCGGCCGCGGGTGCGCGGGCACGCGTCCGTGATCAGGTATTTCAGCCTGGTGAACGGCAACCCGGTCATCGAACGGCACCGGCAGGCGGGCGGCCTGGCCTACGAGCTTCGCAACGGCGAGCTGGTCGAGTTCGATGCGGACCGGGAGCGGGCGCTGCTCAGCGTGGTCGAGCTGCCCGGCGCGTTCGGCGGGCTCGCCCCGCACGTGATCGCGAACGCGCTGGCCGCGGTGGCGGCCTGCCGCGGGCTCGGGGTCAGCGCCAAGGACATCCGGCGCGCGCTGGGCACGTTCACGCCGGGCGAGTCGAACCCGGGGCGCGGCCACGTCTACCTGGTCGGCGGCGGCCCGGTGATCGTGGACTACGGCCACAACGCCGCCGCGCTCGACGCGACAGGCCGCATGATCAGCGATGTCTGGGGCGGCGAGCCCGTGGCGGCGATCACGCTGCCCAGCGACCGCCGCGACGACCTGGTGGCCCGCTCGGCCGATGCCGTCGCCGCGTGGTTCGGCCGGGTCGTCGTCTACGAGGACGCCGACAAGCGCGGCCGCCGGCCCGGTGAGATGACCGGCCTGATCACCGCGGCCATGCGCCGGGCCCGGCCCGGCATCGGCCTCGCCACCGCCGAAGGACCGGAGGCTGCCCTGCGCACCGCGGTCACGATGGCCGCCGGCCACCCGGTCCTGTTCCTCTACGAGAAGCTAGCCATGGCCCGCCAGGCCCTTGAGGCCCTGAACGCCTGCCCCTGGCCCGCCGACGCGGTCCCGCCCGCAAAGTAGGCCGCTGAACAGTAAGAACCCGGTCCCGAGGAAGCTCCGGGACCGGGTCCGCCGGGTCGGACGATCTTAGGAGCGTCTGACCTGTTCATAGCCTTACCGGGCGTATTTCAGACATGACGCGGTCGGGGGGCCTGGCGACCGCCTGCGTTCGTGATCGCCGAGGCGAACTCCCTCGCTCGGGGCAGCAGGATGATCTGGGTTCTTCCCGTGACCCGGGCGGGCTCGGCCTTGCACCGAGCCCGCCGCTCGAACTCCACCCGG